>JAKQBZ010000219.1 GCA_029559435.1 Deltaproteobacteria bacterium
GCTGCCTCAATGGGAAAGAGATACATCTTCGCATTCCCGTTCGATCCATACACCCCGTCCTTCGTTCCCCGGATTATATCCTTGGTATCCCCCGGGGCTACATTCGCGAAATAGTGCCCGTCTGAAACAACGATCGGGCCCAAAGCGCATGCCCCGAGGCAGTTTACCGTTTCAAGGGTGATCTCATTGTCAGGGGTCGTCCCGCCCGGCGCCAGATCCAATTGCCGCTTGAATTCATCCACGACGGCCTGGGCGCCGCGGACGTGGCACGCGGTGCCAAGGCATGCCGATATGCAGTGTTTCCCCCGCGGCTTCAGGCTGAATGCCTTGTAGAACGTTGCAACGCCGTAGATATCCACAAGCGGATATCCGGTCTCTCTGGCAATAAGCCTCAGCGCCTTTTCGGGCAGATAGGCGTACCTCTCCTGGATGTTTTCAAGGATGGAGATGATCCCCGCCTTCCCGTTGCCTTTACGAATTATATTGAGAATATCTTTTGTTTCCATATTGTTCTCTCCTGCACATGTATTCTCCCTGCTTTCCGGGAGTTCCTTTATCGATACTCTTCACAATGCCATATACCGCCTTCGTGCCTGGAAAAGACACAATCGTCCCGGTTCTCGCATGTTGTACACAGTCCTATATGGTTTCCACTGCAATCCTTTTCTTCGCTGATGCCCCCCTGCACCCGGCGGACATTCTTTCTTGCAGACCCGTCGTCATCGTCAAATTCCTCGCAGTAAAAGACCGGCCCCTCCGACTTCCTCGCAAACGAGCATATTTCGAGGTTCACGCAGGAGGGGCAGAGGCCCTGGTATATGTTCTCTTCGAAAAGAACAGGCTTTGCCTTTCCCTTCACTGCCCTGGCCATCCTCTTCATGCACACCTCCCCTTCGGTTCGGTTGGTTTTTCTGTCTAAAAGAAATGCACTTTCCCTGCCACGGTTTTTTAATCAGGAGAAAGAGCGGACTTCCTCCTTGCGATTACCGTTGATCGCACATCATCTTGCATGGTTACGTGTAGTAGTATTTTTCAGCGAAGAAAAGGGGACGGCCTCTGCCGTCGGGTAGTTCTGCGCCACCGGGGAATTATTCCCCTTTGCGCTGTCGTTAGATCGAGGAAAGCCAAGTCCTCGTGGCCGTCTTCATGAATATGTTTTTCGCGTTTTTGAAAGTTTTTCGCGCAGGGTCTTTCTGTCGATCCCGAGGATCTCTGCCGCCTTGGTCTTATTGCCGTTTACACTGGCTAAAACATTCCTGATGTATTCGGCCTCGACCGACGCGAGGGTGCGGTTGAAAGACCCGTGCCCGAGGGCCGAAAAACGCATGTGCTCGGGGAGATCAGGGGCGTCTACCGTGACCCCGTCTGTCATAACGACAAGGCGCTGCACCGTATTTTCAAGCTCCCTCACGTTCCCCGGCCAGTGGTAATTCCGGAGAACCTCCAACGCCCGATCAGAAAACCGGGGCGCCGGCCGTCCCAGCTCCTCTGAGAACTTCCTGGAAAAAAAACGGATCAAAAGCAATATATCGCTTCCCCGCTCCCTCAAAGGAGGGAGGTCTGCGGTGATCACATTGATCCGGTAAAAGAGGTCCTCCCGGAACAGTCCTTTTTGGACAAGCGTTTGAAGGTCTTTATTGGTGGATGCAAGGATTCTCACGTCGACCTTCCTTGTACGGCTCGAGCCGACCATGCAGACCTCCTTATCCTGGAGGACCCGTAAAAGTTTGATCTGCATTGCCAGGCTTGTTTCGCTTATCTCATCAAGAAAGATCGTGCCCCCGTCCGCTGTTTGAAAAAAACCGGCGCGGGTCTCTGCCGCCCCGGTAAAGGCGCCCTTGATATGCCCGAAGAGCTCGCTTTCAAGCAACTCTTCGGGTATTGCCCCGCAATTGACCGGTACAAAGGGCGCTGCAACCCTTTTGCTGCTGTAATGGATAGCCCTCGCGACCAGCTCTTTCCCGGTGCCGCTCTCCCCGCAGATAAGCACGGTTGCAGATGTCAGGGCAGCTCTTGCGATAAAGTCCCTGATCTTATCCATGGCAGGCGATTCACCGATAAGGCCATGGGGAGCGGAAGTCTTTTTCTGCGGGCATGCATGGGCAACCCTTCGCATGTGAAGCTTCTTGAGGGTTCGTTCTACAGCGGAAAGAAGCTCATCGTCGGTAAAGGGCTTTACCAGGTATTCTTCGGCCCCTGTCTTCACCGCTTCGACCGCCCCCTGCACGCTGGGGTAGCCGGTGATGATCATCACTTCCATATCGCTGAAGTTTTCACGGATGTGCCTCACAAGATGCACGCCGCTTATGCCGGGCATCTTGAGGTCTGTGATGACAAGGTCGACGGGGTCGGCGTCAAGAATTTTGATGGCTTCAGCAACGCTGGATGCGGTGAATACTATGTACCCTGCGGATGCAAGGTTGCGCCGGAGCACTTCCAGCGTTGCAGGTGCATCATCTACCGTTAAGATGCGGTCTTTTCTGTCGGAGAGCTCCAAGTCTTTTCCCGCACCTTTTTGGATCCTTTGATCGGCAATTCTATCCTGCATACAGTTCCTTGTCCTGCTTTACTTTCGATCCTGATCGAACCTTGATGGGCAACAATGATGCCGTGGGCTACCGGTAACCCCAGGCCCGTTCCCAGTCCTATATCCTTCGTTGTGAAAAAGGGGGTAAATATCTTCTGGAGGACCTCCCTGTCCATGCCGACTCCGGTATCCTCCACGATAATATGGATTTTCCGATGTCCTTTATGTGTGGAGATCGTTAGGTCGCCTCCGTCCGGCATTGCCTGCAGTGCATTGACGATAAGATTTACAAACACCTGCTTCAGTTGTGAAGGGTCGGCATCTATCTCCGGGATATCGGGCGAGAGGGAGCGGGCTGCATTGATCCCGTTGCCTGCGCACCGTGATTCCAGGAAGTTAAAAACCTCATTAACAAGGTTATTGATGTTCACTTTTCCCCGTTGCGGCGGGATCTGGCGGGCAAAGATCAGGAGCTTCTTTACGATCTCGCGGGCATAAAGGGACGTAGCCAGTATCTTGCCGATATCCTCCTGCGCCTGCAAGGGAAGCCCGTGGCATTTCTGTGCAAGCTGGGCAAAACCGAGTATGTGTCCGAGGGGCTCATTTAGTTCATGGGCAACACCGGCAGCAAGCTGGCCGACGGTAGCCAGCCTGTCGGCATGCCTGAGCTGCTCTTCAAGCCTCAGCCTGTCCTGCTCCGCCTCCTTTCGCATTATAACGATTGCAATCTCTTTCGCTACCGCCTCGATCAGATGCCTCTCTTCTTTGAGAAATGGCCCCTCATCGTGCCTCGGTCGTTCATCGCGGTAGCAGACCTCGATATGGCCCCGGCGTTTTCCGTTGATGATGATCGGTTCGCGCTGCCGGTATTTTCCCTGCCGGTAGTTCCGTGTTGAATACGAACAGCCGTCGAGACCAATTCTTGCACAGGCTGCCTCCGGATACAGCCAGGCGGGCGGAAGATCCTCCACAATGTTTACCAGCATCTCATTGATCCCGGCATCTCTCTCGGTGGCAAGACGAGCTATATTATAAAGACAGGAGAGCTCTTTGACGCGTTCACGCAGATCTGCCTGTGCCTTTTCATTAAGTTTGATAAGCGCTTCCATTTTGTCCGATACATTCATTGTAGACAATAGAAAAGGCTATTGCAAGGAGAGATTGCACCCATCCTTAACGACTCTTGATCTCTATGTTTATTGTTTTTAAGGCTTTAAAATAGTATAACTGTTTTGGAAGGAGGAGAAATGTTCGGAGCGCTCTTTGGATTCATATCAAAAGATCTGGGCATTGACCTCGGCACCTCGAACACGCTTGTTTACGCAAAAAACAAAGGCATCGTTTCCAATGAACCCTCTGTGGTGGCTGTTTACAAGGATTCCCGGGGAGCTAAAAAGGTCATCGCCGTCGGCGAAGAGGCAAAAAAGATGCTCGGCAAGACTCCCGGCAACATCGTCGCCACCCATCCGCTCAAGGACGGCGCCATTGCCGATTTCGAGATCACCGAGGCAATGCTCAAGTACTTCATCCAGAAGATACATAATAAAAAATCCTATGCGAGGCCGAGGATCGTCATCTCTGTGCCTTCCGCCATCACTCCCATCGAAAAGCGGGCCGTAAGGGAATCCGCAGAAACAGCGGGGGCGCGGGAGGTGTATCTTATTGAAGAGCCTATGGCCGCCGCGATCGGCGTTGGTCTGCCCATTACCGAGCCGAGCGGCAACATGATCGTCGACATCGGAGGAGGCACCACCGAAGTGGCCGTCATCAGCCTCGCCGGCATTGTCTACTGCAACTCCGTGCGCATTGCCGGCGACAAGATCGAAGAGGCGATCGTTCAGTACGTCAAGCGGAGGTACAACCTCCTCATCGGCGAGAGGACTGCGGAGAACATCAAGATCACCATCGGTTCGGCATACCCGAACCTCGACGGCGAAGAGACGACAATGGAGATCAAGGGAAGGGATCTTATCGCCGGGATACCAAAAGCCCTGGAGATCTCATCAAGGGAGATTCGGGAGGCCATAGCCGAACCCGTCAATGCCATCATAGAAACCATACGGATCGCCCTTGAGCAGACACCGCCGGAACTTGCTGCGGACATCGTTGATAAAGGCATTGTTATCAGCGGCGGCGGGGCGATGCTCAGGAACCTCGACCTTCTTATAAAAGAGGTAACCAGGTTGCCCGTTATCATTGCGGAAAATCCTCTGCTTGCCGTCGTCGAGGGGGCCGGCAAGGCACTTGATGAGGTCAGTCTGCTCAAGGAAATCGCGACATATTTTTAGATTATTAAAAAAGAAGTGCATTGAAAAATTCTATCGCTCTCATATTAGCCATTTTCGT
>JAKQBZ010000221.1 GCA_029559435.1 Deltaproteobacteria bacterium
GCTTGCATCCTCGCGCTCCCCCCTGGAGCCCTTATCGCTGACCGTTATGATCGCAACCTTATATCTCATGTTAAAACCTCGTGACGAAACCGCAAGAAACCCGTAATGTGTGATGGGATAAAAAAATCTGTTCAACGCTCAAGGTTAAAACGAACAAGATGAAACAGACTAAATAGGCAAGATGCCGGATGCTCGATACTCGTTGCTTGTCGCTCGTCGCTGGATACTGGTTCAAACCAGTGACAAGTAACAAGAAACGAGGGACAAGGTTTTCACCTTTCACCTTTCACCTTTCACCTTTTAATTATTTCCCGTTTGAACTTTCCGCTCTTGCCGCCGCTCTTTTCAAGGAGGTAGAACGGCCCAAGCTCAATGCCTTTATCGATCGCCTTGCACATATCATAGATCGTGAGGGCGGCCGTCATCACGCAATTGATCGCTTCCATTTCCACGCCGGTCTCGCCCTTCGTTTTTACCGTCGATATAATATCGATCGCATGCTCTTTGTCGTGGAAGGTATAGCGAACATCCACGTGCGTAAGAGCCAGCGGGTGGCAAAGAGGGACGATCTCGTGGGTCCTCTTGGCGCCCATGATCCCTGCGATCTTGGCGACAGTGAATATATCGCCTTTTGGGCCATAGCCGCTTTTAATAAAGTTGTATGTTGCCGCCGACATCGTTACCTTGCCGAAACCGACGGCCTCACGTTCGGTCTTTTTCTTTTTTGTAACGTCCACCATCCTCGCATCGCCCTTTTTGTCTACGTGGCTAAGCTTCATCTACCCTCCTATATTCCGCAGGTTCCGCTGGCACTTCCTGATCTGCCCCATTTCATGCTTGTTCGCAGGCTTAGCCTTCACTACATCCTTTACAAATTTCCTTATTTCGTCATTCCCCGCATCTTTTCTTAGCAGGCTCTTTACATCATATTCCGTATCGGAGAAAAGGCAGGGGCGGATCATGCCTGTTGACGTGAGGCGTATCCTGTTGCATTCTGAACAGATATGGGTAGAGACGGGGCTGATAAGGCCTATCCTGCCTTCGCTGCCCTCAATTCCGTAAACCTTCGCCGGCCCTCTCGTGGTGTTCGATAATGGCACAAGAGGGTACGCTGCCCCTATCCTCTCTTCAATTTCGCGTGACGGAACGATCCTCGAGTTGTCCCAAAGTCCGGAGTCTCCAAAGGGCATAAACTCTATAAAGCGTACTTCCAGCCCCCATTTTCGTGCAAGCCTCGCAAAATCAAGGATCTCGTCGTCATTAAAATCCCTGATAACGACGGTGTTGATCTTGATAGGGCTGATCCCTGCATAGATCGCTTTTTCAATGCTCATCAGCACTTCGTCATAGGCATCGACACGGGTGATCTCCGCAAACCGTTCACGCTTCAATGAATCAAGGCTGATGTTGACCCTTTTCAACCCTGCTTCCTTCAACTCAAGTATCTTCTGGCCAAGCAACACGCCGTTTGTCGTAAGGCTTACATCGTTGATGCCTTCGATAGAAAAGATCTCTTTAAAAAGGTAGGATATCCCTTTCCGCGTAAGCGGCTCGCCGCCAGTAAGGCGCACCTTTGTAACGCCCAGTTCAGAGCATATCTTCACAAACCTTATGATCTCCTCATACCGGAGTATCTCTTCATGGGAGGTGAACGGGAAACTGCCGTCTACGCAATATCTGCAGCGCAGATTGCACCTGTCGGTAACGGAGATCCTGACGTAATCAATGACGCGGTTAAATTGATCAATCAACATTTCCAAATCCTTCTTTCAGCAAACAGCTATCAGCTTTTTTGTTCCTCGCACCTCGATCCTCGTTCCTTGAAGTATATCTGACCAGCATCCAGTATCGAGTATCCAGCATCTGATTCGCTATGAGCTATCAGCCATGAGCTGTTTTATAGTTTACCATATTTTACCGTCCCTGTATGCTCTGTTTTGTACCCTCCGATCTCTTCCAGCCTCTTTTTGAAGATGTCAGACCGGATGATCTCCATGAGCCTTGCAAAGCGCTGGTCTTTCGTAAACTCGCCCGCAACAACAAGGTCGTACTCTTCTTCTGCAAGCGGGATAAAATCCAGGGAAAAGATCTTTGCGACGGCATAGATGGCCACGCCCGCATCCGCTACCGACTCCCTCACCGCGATGCCGACAGCAGTATGGGAAGACTCCTCCCTCTCATAGCCGCGTATCGACTCCTTGTTAACGCCTTTTTCTTTTAATAAAAGATCAACGAGTATTCTCGTCCCTGATCCGAACTGCCTGTTGATGAATTTGACATCTTCCCTTCCCAGATCCTCAATCCCTGCTATCTTCTTTGGATTGCCCTTCCGGATAATAAGCCCCTGCTGCCTCTTCGCTATGTGTACCAGGGCTACCTCTCTATCAGGGAGATATTTCTCGATGACCGGTATATTATAGACATTTTTCTGATCGTCAAGGATGTGCGTGGTGCAAAGGTTCGCCACGCCCTTTTTTACTGCAAGGATGCCGCTCAGGCTCCCTGTATGGGTCGACAAAAGATCTGCTTCCGGATACGCTCTTTTCATGAGATCCCGCATGATGTCAAGGGACAGGTCGTGGCTGCCGACGATATGGACCCTGTTTGCGATGTCCGCTTCATCCTTCAGCAGCAGGCACTCTATCTCCTCGTCCTCGCCGTACCCTTCTATGTTCTCCGGTATCCGCATGAGGCCATCGGCACGCGCCATGGAGGAGAAGATGCTTGCCCCTCTCGGCAATGGAAACACGTAGTACCTGCCGTGATGCTGCTGGAGGTTGACCCTGATAATCTCCTCCATGCCGATCCTTGAGGGTATCTTGTAAGGGGTAAAGCACGGCACAGAGCGCCTCTGGATCCTTTTCGTTGTCAGCCTTTCATAAACCGGCTCGATAAAGGTCTGAAAGCTGATCGCTGCAGACACAGGGTAGCCGGGAATGCCGAACACGGGCTTATCGTGAACGATGCCAAAGATTGCAGGCCTTCCCGGCATCATCGACACGCCGTGGAACACGAGGGCCCCCAGATCGCTGATAATATCCTCTGTATAATCTTCGTCTCCTGCGCTTGAACCCGCGTTGATCAGCAATACGTCATAATCGTTGACAGACCTATTGACAACGTCGCGGAGCTCTTTTCTGTCGGCAATGATCGGGTGCCTTGTCGCCTGGAAACCGGTTTCCTCCGCCATTTCTGCAAGGAGGTGGGAGTTAAAATCGATAAGCCTCTTTTCCTGGTTTCTCGTGCCCTGCTGCTTCTCATAGATATCGATCAGCTCTTTGCCTGTGGGGATAACGAGAATCCTCGGCATCCTTCTCACGTGGATATTGGCTACGCCGGCAGAAATCAGCATGCTCACGTCAAAGATCCCCATCACATGGTTCGTGGGCACCAGCATGTCGCCTTCTATGATGTCCTCGCCGACCATCCGTATATTCTGCCAGAGGTACAATGGTCTTCTGATCACAATAAAGCGCTCGGACTCCTCTACCTCTTCCCTGATCACAACAGCGTTCATGCCTTCAGGCATGGCGTCGCCGGTATTCACGCGCACCGCCTCGCTGCCCTTCTTCAGGGTAACGGGGCGGGTCACATCGGCCTCAATGGTCTTCTCAAACGTCGTTGCATAGCCGTCCATCGCGGAGCACACAAAGGGCGGGTTGGAATACTTCGCAGCCACCGGCCTCGTTGTGATCCTCCCATTGCCCCGATATGTCGGGATCAGCTCTTCATCTTCAATGGGCCGGATGCGTTCCAGTATCTTCCGGACAGCCTCTTCGCTTTTTATCGTCTCCAGGTAACGTCTCATACTTTAACTTCAGCTTTCAGCTATCAGCCCACAGCCGTCAGCAACAAACCTGCAAGCCGTACGTTCTCGCTCTATCAGCCATGAGCCATGAGCTGTTTTTGCTACTCAAACAGATACACCTCCACCCTCTCGTCCTTTTCATAACCATCTTTGCCTTCGGGCACGATCACGTACCCTGAGGCGCCGACAAAAGAGGATATAGCGGATGACTTTGAAAATACCGGCGACACATAACGATCTCCGTCCACCTCTCTGACCGTAACCTTTACGTATTCTTCGATGCCGCTTGTTGAAGGTATGTTTGTGCTTAGAATTCCCGCCGCCTTCTTTTCCCTGTATCCTTCTTCGCCCTTCAGCTTCCGCAGCAGGGGGAGCACAAATCGCATCATAACCATCGCGCAGGAATTGGGATGCCCCGGCAGTCCAAAAACCGGCTTCCCCCATAGCTTTCCGAAGATCGTCGGCTTCCCGGGCTTTATGTTGATCCCGTGAAAAAGTATCTCCCCGCCGAGGCGCGTGATCGCGTCTGCCATGTAATCCCTCTGCCCCTTGGAACTGCCACCGGAAAGGATCATCAGATCGCTCGCCCGCGCCAGCTGCAATTTTTCGGCAATGCTGCCAACTGAGTCCTTCCCTATCCCGAAAAAAGTACAGGCCGCGCCGTTGCCTTTTAAAAGATTTGCTATGGTATGCCCGTTTATGTCCCTTATCTTCCCGAATGGCGGCGCCTCCTCAACGGGCACGATCTCATCGCCTGTTGATATAACGCCCGCAACGGGAAGTTTATAAACAGGTACGGCCGGCCGGCCGATACCGGAGAGGGCGCCGATATCAAAGGGAGAGAGCCTCCCTCCTTTTTTCAGGATAACTGCTCCCTTTGCTATGTCTTCACCCCGAAAACAGATATTCTCTCCCCTGTGGAGTGTTTTTGTCACCTCGATAGCATCCCCTGCGGCCCTCACAAATTCCTGCATTACCACGCCGTCGGCGCCTTCCGGGATCATGGCGCCCGTAGTGAGATAAACGCATTTTCCATCTTCAAGCTCAACGGATGCCGCTTCGCCTATCCTGATCTCTCCCTGTACGTAGAGGAATAAAGGAGCTGTCTCTTTTGCCCCCTGTATGTCCTTTACCTTCAGCGCAAATCCATCGACGAGAGACCTGGGAAAAGGCGGTATATCCTCCGGCGACAGAATGTCCTCGGCAAGGATCCGGTGAAGGGCATCGTTTATAGCGACCGTTTCCTTTTCAGGATCTGCCCTGAACGAATTGATCATCGCTAATGCTTCTGACGAAGATACTGCCTTTAAAAATTCCATGACCTGCCGGTCCCTCTCTTCAAGCCCTGCAAAGGTTTCCGCTATGCGTTAAACACAATATCATACCATAACATGCCATTTTTTGAACCCATATTTTCATGAGAATGGCCACAAAGAATACCCGATAACCAATGACTGAACACCCAAACGGGGAGCGCTTCCGCAGGTTTTGTTCGGTTATTGAATATTGGTTATTATTTGGTGATTGGTTATTGGTGTTTGGTGATCTTCTGCAGCGCTAATTATTGCGTATTCTTTCCTGAGCGCTGCTTATCGCAGAATCCAGTGAACGGACGCGACAGAAACGATGAGAAATACGGCGAGGGCTGTGGCAATTATCTCCCATTCCCACCTGTTCACCTTCACGATCTCGTGCCAGTCGCAATGCGTACAATAGAGCACCTTGCGCCCGGCGAACTTCAGCAGCCATTCCCTGGGGTGTTTGCGGTAGCTTCGCCTCACCGGCTGCTTGCACTTCGGGCAGGTGATAGACGTAAGCACCGTCCTCAGGTACAGTTCATCAACTGAGGTAGAATATCTTCGCGGAGCAAGGTTGATCTCTTTTTGTATCTCGGTATGGTCGGCGAAAAAATCCAGGTCCTTTATCCCCCTGTATTCTTCATCGACCGTAACCCGGAGGCTTCCATGACCGCTTCCTGCATGAGTGCTAACAGGCATACCATTCACCCTTTCCTTTTAACATTATACATCTTTTATTATCGGAATTGAACTTATTTTTCACAAGCCCGACCCTTTCTTCAGTTTCTCTATGAAGCGGTCCAGTTCTGACTCCGTGAAGAGCGTCCTGCCTACGAGCTTTACCGGCGTAATATCTCCTCTCGCGATCAACCGGTAAAGGTTGGCCTTTGAGATCTTCAATATCCCCAACGTCTCCTTGATAGTATACAATTTGTCCATGCACTAAAGTCCATTATATAATATGGTATCATATTGTCAAGTAAATTCTCATATTATCTCATATTAATTTACTTTGTCTCTTTATAAATACTGCATGATTTTTTATGATACTATTTGATACTATATGATACTTTTATAAAAAAGTAAAGCTATCGGCTGCAGCAAAGGGGCAAGGGTTTTACTAAGATTCGAACTAAGGGGATGATTAGTTTTTTGACAGGCTCTTGATTATTTGGCGAATCTTAAGCTTACGCTCTCATCCATTGGGAGGGCCGGAGCAAAAAATTCGTACCGTTAGTTCCGTCAGCTGCCGGCCAGGCGTTCCTGCAATGCCTTGAACTGATTCTTCAATTCAACCGGCAGATCGGAACCGAATGTCTTGAAGAATTTTTCAATATCCTTCGCCTCTTCTATCCAGGCGTCCTTATCAACGGTCAGGAGCGCTTCCATCGTCTCCTTTGAAACAGACAAACCGGCAAGGTCAAGATCATCAGGCTTCGGGATATATCCGATCGGTGTTATCTGGGAACCGGCCGTCTTCATACACCTGCCCACGATCCATTCGAGCACGCGCAGGTTCTCGCCGAAACCGGGCCACATAAAGTTGCCGTTCTCATCCAGACGGAACCAGTTGACATGGAATATCTTGGGCGGTTTTTCCATCTTTTTGCCCATATCGAGCCAGTGCTGAAAATACTGGCCCATGTTGTACCCGCAGAACGGCAGCATTGCCATCGGGTCGCGGCGCACCTCCCCCTGTTTGCCGAATTGGGCGGCTGTCCGCTCTGAGGCCATCGTTGAGCCGATAAATACGCCGTGCTTCCAGTCAAAGGATTCGAATACCAGCGGCATGACGCTTGCCCTGCGGCCGCCGAATACGATCGCATCGATGAGAACGCCGTGATGATGCTCTATCCGGTTGGAGATAGAAGGACACTGCGTTATCGGGGCTGTGAACCGGCTGTTGGGGTGTGCTCCGAGCACCTTATTTCCCTTCTTGTCCACGGCGCCGGGTTTCCACGGCTTTCCTTCCCAGTTGATGCCTTCTTCGGGAGGGTTTCCATCCATGCCTTCCCACCAGATATCCTTGTCCTTGGTGAGCAGTACGTTTGTAAATATCGTATTCCTCTTTATCGTCTCCATCGCATTGAGATTTGACTTTTCATTGGTGCCCGGCGCGACGCCGAAGAATCCTGCTTCAGGATTGATCGCCCACAGCCTGCCGTCCGTGTCCACGCGCATCCACGCTATGTCATCTCCCACGGTCCAGATGCGGTAGCCCTTATGCTTTAATCCCTCAGGCGGGATAAGCATGGCAAGGTTCGTCTTCCCGCAGGCGCTCGGGAATGCCCCTGCTATGTATTTTATATGGCCGCTCGGGTCCTCGACCCCCATGATGAGCATGTGCTCCGCAAGCCAGCCTTCGGCCTTTGCAAGGTAGCTCGCAATGCGAAGCGCCAGGCACTTTTTCCCCAGCAATACATTGCCGCCGTACCCTGAGCCCACGCTCCAGATCGTGTTGTCTTCAGGGAAATGGAGGATAAGCCTTTTCTTGTCGTCCAGGTCCGCCTTGCCGTGGAGGCACTTTGTGAACTTGCCCTGCGCGCCCAGCTTCTTTAATACCTTCTCCCCGATATAGGTCATGGTGCGCATATTGAGCACCACGTAGATGCTGTCGGTCAACTCGACCCCGATCTTTGAGAAGGGCGATCCGACGGGCCCCATGGAGAAAGGGATCACATACATGGTCCGCCCCCTCATGGATCCGTAAAATATCTGCCCTGCCCTTTTGTACCCCTCCTCGGGCGGCATCCAGTTGTTCGTCGGGCCTGCCATCTTTTTTGTCGAAGTACATATGTACGTTAAATGCTCTGTCCTCGCAACATCGTTTGCGGCAGTCCTGTGATAGACGCACCCCGGCCATTTTTCCTTGTCCAGCTCAACAAGTTCGCCCGTGCTTATTGCCTCCTGTTCAAGCCGTGCCTTTTCTTCTTCTGATCCGTCGCACCACACGATACTGTCGGGCTGGCACATCTCTGCCATCTCTATAACCCATATCTTTAACTGTGCGTGCTTTGTCGGCCAATTCGTAACGTCATATGTATTCACCATTGTTCTGCTCCTCTTTTCTTTTACTCTTGCCTGACTTTTTATAAGGGTTTAGTTTACCATAAAAAAAAGAGAGTTGTTAGTGAATTCAGATCGACATTATTGTCGGACATATCTCAAAAAAACGACAAAAATGTTGGAGGCTCTTCCGTCGCCAGATAATTTGTTCAATGATTTCGACCTATTTGAAATACCCGTTCCTGGCATGGATGTTGCTGAATGATCTATCAAGAATGTTGCGAGTATCATCACGTTGGGCCCTTGACAGGGAAGGAGGCGCCTATGAAAGCAGCAATGATCGTGCTTGTATTAACCTTTTTGGCAGGATGCGCGGTAGTTCCTGCTGCTCCCTACAATGCCTACGGTCCGTACTACCCATCTCC
>JAKQBZ010000270.1 GCA_029559435.1 Deltaproteobacteria bacterium
ATATTGGCCAGGGGTATATTCTCCGGAGACTGATTCGGCGGGCCAGCCGACATGGGAGAAAACTGGGAAGGGAGGATGCATTCCTCGCCGCTCCTGCCCGTATCGTTCTTGAAATGTATACCTCCTACTACCCCTCCCTCCAGGGAGCGCAGGAAACCGTGCTGGAGGAGCTAACAAAAGAAGAGATGCGGTTCCTGGAGACCTTGAAAAAAGAGGAAAAGAGGTTGAGCGGCTCAGGACAGAGATCGTATCATACAGGGTCGAGGAGGCCCTGCAGGAGGCCTTTGAAAAAGACGGAACAAAGGCCGTTTCGCTCTTTGTGCCCAACGCCGGCGCAGAGGAGCTGAGAAAGGTTACGGATATTATCCGCGGCAAAGCAAAGAGCTGCATTGCTATTGTCGGCTCACGGGCAGAGGATAAGGGGTTGATAGTCGTTGCGGTAACAAAAGACTTGCAGGGCGTACATAATGCCGGTAAAATCGTAAAAAGGATCTCAGAGCGATATGGCGGCAAGGGTGGCGGAGGGCCCCAGATCGCACAGGGCGGTGTTGCCGGCAAGAAAGTAAAAGAGGCGCTCAAGGACCACGAAGCGATATTCGGTTCTTAGCGCCGATGGGAGCATGAGATGATGAGACGATACATGGATAATTTAAGGAACGTGAGCCTCTTTGCCACGCTGAACGAGAGGGACATGGAGGTCATTTCAAAGATTATTTTTATCAACACCTACGCCAAAGGAGAGGTTATCTTTCAGGAAGGGGAGAAAGGGGATTCCCTTTATATCGTCCTCAAGGGGCAGGTAAAGGTCTGCCTCTATGACGAGGACGGCAGGGAATACATACTGGCTGCGATCGGCAAAGACGGTTTTTTCGGTGAGCTTGCCCTTATTGACGAGCTGCCCCGGTCTGCAAACGTGATCACCCTTGAGGACTCGGAACTGCTCATCATCAGGAGGCACGATTTTACCAGGCTCCTTATGGAAAATCCCACGATCACCATCGCCATTTTGAAGGTTCTTTCGAGAAGGCTTCGCGAGGCAGACGAGAGGATCAAATGGCTTGCATTTCTCAGTGTGGAAGGAAGGGTATTGAAGTATCTGCTGGGCATTGGCGAAAAGGAAGGCGTGAAGGTGAAAGACTACATCATCATCGAAAAAGGCCCCACGCAGATAGACATAGCCAGTTCCTGCGGCTGTTCGAGGGAGACCGTATCGCGCATGGTCAAGAGCCTTGTAAAGAAAGGTATATTGAGCGTGAGAAAGCGGCAATACACGCTGAATGCAGTACCCCCTTCCTTTTAGGCATTCTTTTTTGTAATTACTGGATGACGGTATGCGGAACGCGGAGATGAAACAAAAGAGAGGGGAGAAGGAAGAGGAGCTGCGGATCCTCCACGAGGTTGCAAAGGATATCAGCGATAACCTGGACCTCGCGGTGCTCTTGCAGCGTATTATTGAAACTATCATGAATTTTGTAACCGTTGATTCGTGCCTCGTCTACCTCTACGACAGGCCGAACGACGAGCTTATCCTTACGGCATCGAACGACAGGCATCTTAAGGGATTGGGCGCCGTGAGGCTGAAAATGGGCGAAGGCGTAACGGGATGGGCCGCGAAAGAGAAAAAGCCGGTGGCGCTATCGAGGGAGTCATACAAGGACAGAAGGTTTAAAACCTTTCCCCTCCTCGAAGAAGATCAATACGAGGCCTTCCTGTCGATCCCGATCCTCTCAAAGAACGAGATCATCGGCGTGATGAACCTCAGGAACAGAAAGGAGCATACCTATCCGGAGCCGCAGGTAAACCTGCTTTTTACGATCGGGCGGTATCTCGGGAGCAGCATCCAGAACGCAATGACCTACGATGAAGTAGTGAAGAAGGCAAAGCAGCTCGATCTCCTATCGCAGGTTTCCAGGACGATCGTTTCGGACTATTATCTCAAAGAGATCCTCCAGCTGATCGTTACCATGACCGCCAAGGTGATGGATTCCAAGATTTGCTCGATCATGCTGCTTGACGAAAAGAGGGAAGAACTTGTCATTGCGGCCACGCAGAGCCTCAGCCTCGATTATACCAACAAGCCGAACCTCAAAGTGGGACAATCGGTGAGCGGCAAAGTGGTCTTCGAAAAGAAGCCCATTACTGTTCCCGATGTCACAAAGGAGCCGGGCTTCATGTATCCGGAAATTGCCAAAAAGGAGGGGATCGTGTCTTTGCTCTCAGTGCCCATGATGATCAAGGACAGGGTCATCGGGGTGATCAACAGCTACACGAAGAGCACGCATAATTTCAGGAAAGAGGAGATAGACATCCTTCAGGCAGTGGCCAACCAGGCTGCCGTTGCGATCGAAAATACAAACCTGAGCCAGGAGATCCTTACCGCGAAAGAGGCCCTGGAGTCGAGGAAGATCATTGAGAGGGCAAAGGGCATCCTCATGCAAGAGCTTGGGCTCACGGAGGACGAGGCATACAGGAAGATCCATAAGAAGAGCATGGACATGAGAAAGACGATGAAAGAGATTGCCGACGCGATTATACTGACCTCTGACCTGAAGAAAAGAACTTGACAAAGGTGAAAAAAAAAATTACTATATTTTCACGACAAAGGACGAGTTATTAGCGAAGGGCGCTAAAAACTCACAAAGATCATTGAACGGACAAGGGCGTCCAAATCACCAGGGTGGTTTGAGATGCCTTTTTTATTTCTATGGGTGGTGAACAGCATGGATGAACTGAGAATAGCCGTCGGGCAGGTGAATTGCATCGTCGGCAATATAAAGGGCAACTGCGCCAGGATCATTGAATACATAGAGAAGGCGAGCTCCCTTGGGGTTGACATTGTTACATTCCCCGAGCTTGCGATCACCGGCTATCCGCCGGAGGACCTCCTCCTGAAGGGGAGCTTTATTGATGAAAATCTTAGAGCTCTGGGTGAATTGGCGGAGGCAGTCAGCAATATCGTGGTCGTTGTTGGTTTCGTCAACAGGCAGGGAGGGCATCTTTACAATGCCGCGGCCGTTATATACAAAGGAAAGATAAAAGGCATCTACCATAAGGCGCTCCTGCCGAATTACGGCGTTTTTGACGAAAAACGATATTTTGAGCAGGGGAGCAAGCCTTTGGTGTTCAGGTACGGCGATGTTATTTTTGGGGTAAGCATCTGTGAAGACATCTGGCACAGAGAAGGGCCGGCGGGAATCATGGCCCGGACAGGGGCCGCGTTGATATTCAACATTAATGCGTCTCCGTACCATACGGGAAAGATACATACCCGCGCCGAGATCGCGAAAAACCGCATAGAGGAAAACAACGTTTTCATCTCCTATGCTAACATGGTAGGGGGACAGGACGAACTCGTGTTTGACGGGCAGAGCTTCGTGATGGATAAGAAGGGCCGGATCATGGCCCAGGCTGACGCCTTCCGCGAAGATATGCTTGTGCTTGATATACCGATCAGGGAGCTTGGAAAAAAGACAAAAGGATCGCAAAAGGCGCATGCCGGCAAGCTTGCGCGGGTTGTCGCCATCGGGGGCAGGGTATTGCCAAGGAAGAAGCCGCCCCTGTCGTTGCCTGACAGGAAACCGCTTGAGCCTGTTGCCGAGGTCTATGAGGCGCTGAAGCTCGGCCTGCATGATTATGTGGTAAAGAATGGTTTTCAAAAGACCGTCATCGGCCTTTCAGGGGGCATCGATTCTTCCATCGTGGCCGCCCTTGCAGTCGATAGCCTTGGCAGGGACAACGTGATCGGCGTCTTTATGCCGTTTCGTTATACATCAGAAGAGTCCGGGGCCGATACCAGGGAGCTGGTAAAAAACCTCGGCATCAGGCTGTTTACCATCCCCATACATGATATATACCAGGCGTATATCTCCACGCTCCGATCCGCATTTTCGGGTTTGCAGGAAGACATTACCGAAGAAAACATTCAGGCACGCATTCGTGGAAATATCCTGATGGCCTTCTCGAACAAGTTTGGCTGGCTTGTCCTTACTACCGGGAACAAGTCGGAAATGAGCGTTGGATATGCAACGCTTTACGGGGATATGGCCGGCGGTTTTGCCGTGATCAAGGACGTGCCGAAAACCCTGGTGTATAGACTGTCCCGGTACAGGAATTCCCTGAATTATGTGATACCCGACCGGGTGCTGACCAAAGAGCCTACGGCGGAATTGAAGCCGAATCAAAAGGACAGGGATACGCTGCCGCCATACGAGCACCTCGATCCTTTGCTGAAGGATTACATTGAAGAGGACAGGGACCTGAACGCGATCAGCTCGCGTGCATTGTCGAGGGAAGCAGTGGGAAAGGTATTGCGCATGGTCGAAGTAAGTGAATACAAGCGGCGCCAGTCTCCTCCAGGCATAAAGATCACGCCGAAGGCATTTGGCAAAGACAGGAGAATGCCCATAACAAATCAGTACCGGGGAAAATGATGGATTTTGAAGGCGTTGTCCGGAGGTTATCCCCGACCCTGAAAAGGATAACGAAGAAACTGAACGGACACCATTCTTTTTTTGACGATGATGACCTCTACCAGGAAGCGCTGTCGCACTTATGGATCGCTCACAATAAAGGGTCTATCGATGGCAAGACAGACAGCTATATCCTTCAGGGGTGCTATTATCATTTAAAGAATTATCTCAGGAAGGTCAGGGAGCACGGCGTTTCCTTAAGCCTGAGCAGCCCTGTAGGGGAAGACGGCGTATGTCTTGAAGATCTCCTCGTTGCCGAAAACATAAAATCGCTGGAGCATATCGAAGGCAAGATGGAAGTGGAGTCGCTGGAAGAGAAATGCCTCTCGTGGCGGGAGCGCGAAGTCCTCTCCTGCTTTCTGGAAGGGATGTCGATGCGGGAGATAGGGGGCAGGCTTGGTGTATCGCACGTCATGGTGCTGAAGATCAAGAACAGGATTCGCGACAAATACATAGAGTTTCAGCAACATACCGCAAATTAAGGGCTACCCGAAAGACGAGCATCCGGCGTCGGACGTTTCCCTGCAAACACGCTCATTACATCAATAACCAATCACCAAAAAAAGACTTGCCCGCTTTCTCGTTTGGGTATTCGGTCATTGGTGATTCAGCTTCTGCCATGAGCCATGAGCTATGAGCTTCCTTACGAGAGTTCTTTAATCGTTTTGATGAGGTCCCTTGTTGAATGATCTTTCGGGTCGCCGACGATGGCTACCCTCCCCCCGTAGGATTGAACGATGGCCCTTTCAGGCACATTCTCTTCAGTATAATCGGTTCCCTTTGCATGGATGTGCGGCTGTAATGTGCGGAGGAGGTTTTCAACGGTAGGTTCGCTGAATATGATCACATAGTCGACGCAGTCGATCGCAGCGATGATCTCTGCCCGTTCGTTTGCCGGTGTCACCACCCGCTTCCTTTTCCCCAGGCCTGTTACCGAAGAATCGTCATTGACGGCAACAATCAGGATATCACCAAGAGCCTTCGCCCCTTTCAGATAACGGACATGCCCCACGTGGAGTAGATCGAAGCACCCGTTCCCGAAGACGATCTTCCTGCCGGCCCGCTTCTCTTTTTCGATAATGCCCTTTAATCCGGCAAGGGCCTCTATTACCCTACCCATATCTCACCTAAAATATTTTGCTGTGCGCATAGCGTATTATTGCAATTTGCCCTGATTTCCGATTGCCTTCTCCAGTTCCTGAACTGTTACCGTTGCCGTTCCCCTCTTCATGACAACAACGCCTGCGGCATAGTTTGCGATCCTCGATGCCGTATAGAAATCCGCTCCACCCGCAAGAGAGAGCGCGATGGTTGAACAGACCGTATCGCCGGCGCCCGTAACATCGGTTACATCATCAGTCCCGGAGATTGGTATATCATATATCTTTCTGTCCCCTACGAAAAGCCTCATGCCTTTATTGCCGCGGGTTATAAGGAGGGCCTTTAATTTCATGGTGCCCATGATCGTCTTTCCCACAACATTTATGTTGTGATCCTCACCGAGGCCGCTTAAGCGGTATGCCTCCGATTCGTTGGGGGTAACAATCGTAAAACCGTTAAACGCCGCGAGCCCGTACCGGGAGTCGCCAACAACAATCTTTCTTTTTGCAAGGCCTCTCATAAAACCGATAACCTCTTTGCTGATCGTGCCATGGCCGTAATCGGATACGATGAAGGCGTCAGCGAGAGGGGCTATTGCCTTCAGTTTTTTCATAAGCATTGTTTTTTCTGGCCGGGAGAGGGGCCTGTTGCTATCTTTGTCTATCCGTATCACCTGTTGCTTCGAGGTGTGGGTATCGCCGGCAAGGATCCTGGTCTTTGTCACTGTTTCGCCGTCATGCATTATGAGCCCGCCGATATCAATATTTTTATGCTGAGAAAAGTACTGCATAAGCTTCTTGCCCGCATTGTCGTTCCCTATAAAACCAAGAGGGTAGACGTGCGCTCCAAGGGCAAGCAGATTGTTGATCGTGTTGCCCGCGCTGCCGGGGTATATCTTCGATTCTTCAAACTTCACAATGACCACAGGCGCCTCGCGGGACAGCCTGTAGGGCTTCCCGAAGATATATATATCAGCAATGATATCGCCTACCACGCATATCTTCTTCCCTTCAAACTGCCCTATAACCTCACCCAGCGTTCTCGTTCCCTTTTTGTCCTGTTCTTTTTTCAATGATCTCCTCCACCTTCACAAAGACTTCCTTTGGTGTTATCCCCTCAAGACACTCGTGCTCTCTGCTGCAGTGTTTTTTGTTGCAGGGTCTGCAAGGGACATCTTTCCACAGCGGATAGGTCCACGTACTCGGGTAACAGGTATACCGGTCGTCCATGGGCCCCATAAGGACAATGGTTGGTGTCGAGAGGGCCGCTGCAAGATGCCGGGGGCCCGTATCGTTGCTCACGACAAGGGATGCCCTTGAGATACATACCTTCAGCTCCATCACGCTCATCGATCTTACTTCTACATGATTTTTCTCTGCAACGCCGGCGAGGATTGTATCGGCCACCTCTTCTTCGCCCTTTCCCGGCAGCATGTAGACCTTTATGCCGTACTGCCTGACGATCATATCGGCAAGTTCGGAAAAATGATGGGCCGGCCAGCACTTTGAAGGACCATACTGGGCGCCCACAATAAAGACTGCATAGGGTTTGCGAATTTCGGTAAACTTCTTGTCGAATTTCTGCTCCTCATCCTCGGTGACCAGGAGGACAGGGGCGTCGAGGGACCTTTTCCCTCCAAGGGCGTCGATGATCCTGAGATAGTGCTCCACTGTCGGTTCTATATCATTCCCCTCCCCGATCTTCCTGTTGAGCATGAACCCCCGCTTGTTGCGGGCATAGCCGATCCTCTCCCTCAGAAGCAGTGTAAAAAAGAGCAGGGCTGAGCGGAAAGAATGGGGAAGGACTATCCCCCTTTTAAACGAAACCTTCTTCAAGACGCTCACCGTATCAAGAAAGGGGATCACGCCTTTGTCGTCAACGGCGATGAATCTGTCAAAAAGGTTGAGGCCGTTGTAGATATGGATCGCGTTGCTTTTTCCTATGGCCCAGATCTCACCGTAGATATAGGCCCTCAGCGCATGGAGAAAGGGCACCGCCATCACCATGTCTCCCAGCCAGTTAGGCAGGTATACTATCGTCCTCCCAGTCACTCCTCACACCCATAAAAGGATTATACTTAACCGCATAATGAGCCTTGCCTTTTTCGTCCGCCTCTTTGTTGATCTCATCCTCCCTTTTCAGGAAACGGTCCTTTTCCTGCTGCCAGGTCTTTTCGTCCGCCTCTTCGACGAGCTTTACAAGTTCCGAATACTTCTTGTCTATATTCGCATAGCCGTTTACAAATGTACAGAACATCGTTTTTACCTTGTCAACGAGAAGATCAACGCCATCTCCAAGGACCATGCAGGTCTCATCGGTAAAATTATCGAGATGGCGCATCTTTTCAAAGTCTATCTGTCCCGACCTCTCGGCAATGCTGTATGCCTTTGTGCCCACAAAGGGAAAGAACAGCGACCAGCGGAACCTGCCCGGCTGGATCCTGGCGAGGAGCTCCACCGTTTCCATGATATCTGCCCTTGTTTCGTGCGGCAGCCCTACCATAACAAAGGCCGAGGTATGAAGGCCGGCCTTATCCGCTACATCGAAGGCATGCGCGATATCTTTATTCGACATGTACCGGTGCAGCACGTCTCTTCGTATCCGGTCGCTTCCGCTCTCAAGGCCGAACTTTACGATCCTGCACCCAGCCTTCTTGAGGCTCTCCGCCGTTTCCTCATCAAAGACCCTTGCATGGGCGTTACAGACAAAACCTATATCGGTGATCCTTTTGTATTGCTCGGTAAACTCGCGAAGCCACTTTTTGTCGAAGGTGAAGATGTCATCATCAAATATGAACATCCTGATCCCTTTGTAGCGGCTGACAAGATGTTCGATCTCGTATATCATTTCATCTACGGTGTGCCTGCGGAGATACTGCCTCGGGAGATGGCCGTGATCCTTGTAAAGCCCCATGATCTTGTGGTTGAGACAGTAGGTACACCTGAAGGGGCATCCCCTGGATGCTGTCAGGCCGACCCATCCGTCCTTGGCATCGATCATGCGCTGGAAGTCGAAGATCTCATAATCCTTAAAAGGAAGTTTGGTAATATCCGTATAGGGCCGGAGGGGTTCTAAAACCGTTCCTCCCCCTTCTTTGCGGCCGATGTTCCTGACCCCTCTTGGGTCACCTTTTTGCAAAAGCTCCAGGAAGGCCTCTTCTCCTTCACCGACGCATATATAATCTACGCATTTCTCCGACAGGGTCCCCAGGGGGTCCATGGTGGGGTGGATGCCGCCGAAAATGACAGGGACATTCAGGTACCCCTTTATGTTGCCGGCTATTTCAAGGGCGTACTTGTACTGGTTTGTGAGAACCGAAAAGCCTATTATGTCGGGCCTTATTACAAGGATGTCCTTTTTTATTCTTTCCAGGTCAAGGGGGTAACCGAGCTTTTCGTTTATGTTGAGAAGGTGCACCTCGATCCCATGTTTTTTTAAAAAGCCGGAAATATAGGAAATCCCGTAATTGAACCCTATCTGGGCGTTGATGTTAGGATATATAAAAAGTACTTTCATAACGCGTCCTTTATAAATTTCTGAATACCAAGCACGAAATCCTAATATCTAAATCCTAAACAATATCGAAATGCAAATATCAAATGTTTTAAACAGGCGCTCATTTTCAACCGGTTTTATCGCTCATTCTCTTTACTGCCTCAAAAACGTCCTCAACGCTGATGCTTTCAATACAGGTCCTCTCCCGGCAGTCTTTTTTCTTGCAAGGGCTGCACGATATCTCTTTTCTGACGATTACGTTGTTCAACCCGTAGGGCGCATTTATTTTTACATCTGTCGGCCCAAAGATTGCCACAACGGGTATCTTTGCCGCAGCGGCGAGGTGCATGACGCCCGTATCTCCACCAATATACATGTCGACCTTTTCAAGCATCGCGTAAAGCTGGGGAATGTTTGTCGGGCAGGCAAGAAAAGCGCCCTCGCCGGCCATTGCCTGCAGCCGTTCCGCTTCTTTTTTTTCTCCCGGGCCCCAGAGGATCAGCGTGCTGGCGCCCATGCGCCCCCTCACCCTGCCGATTAACTGCGCGTACCGCTCTATCGGCCACCGTTTAAAATCCGTTCCCTTGCTGGAAAAAGGATTTACGGCAAACACCGGCGGCTGTATGCCTGCGTGGTGAAAAAAATTATCGACATATCTCTTGATGTCATCCGGCACCTCGAGCAATACCTCGGGCACCGCATCGCCCGCACCAAGATAACGTGCAACAAGCATGTTCTTTTCCACCTTGTGCATCCTCCTGTCTGTACCGCGAACGCGTTCCCCGTAAAAGAGGTGGCTTTGCTCCTTGGCGTGCATGGCGTCGAAGCCGACCTTCCTTCCTCCCCGCGCACACGCAGAGATAAAGGCGCTCTTGATGATGCCGTGAAAATCAACGATGCAGTCATAGCGATCTTTTCTCAGGCGCGCGAGAAAACCTTTTATCTCGCGGGCGGCGCCGGGAAGGTCTCCAGCCTTCAATCCGTTCTGAAGGCGCCCCCGGGGGAACTGCATTACCTTGTCGATAAACGTTTGGAAGGCAAGCAGTTCACCGACAGGCCCTTCAACAAGCCACGTAATACCGGCATCAGGAAAACGGTCCCGTATCGCCTTCACTGCAGGCATGCACATCAGCACATCCCCGAGAGAGCTTAATCGGATAACAAGGATATTACCTGGTGTTGACATCTCTCAGGATATTGAAAAGATGCTGGGGGATAAGAACAGGTTTTTTGTTCGTATTGACACAAACATGTCGTGTTTTGCCTTCAACAATGAGATTTCCGTCACAGTATATGATGTAATGGAACGTGAGCCCCCTTGATTTTAGCTCCGATACCCTTGTTTTTACAATAAGGAGATCATCGTATGTGGCGGCATTGTAATACTTCATTTCCATTCCGACCACGACAAGGTGGTAGCCCGACTCCTCGAACTCCCTATACGTGAAGCCTTTTTCTCTCATATACTCACTTCTTCCTATCTCGAAGAAGATTGGATAATTTCCATAATAGACAATGCCCATCCTGTCGGTATCGGCATAACGCACCCTCACGGGCACATCGACAAATCCTGGTTCGTGGTCGCGCGCACGCACAGGCAGTTACCTAAAGGGCTCTCATAAATTCCGGCCGCAGGAGGGATGGGTCTCGTTTTTTAAGAACATGCTCTATTGCTTTCAATGTCTTCTCTTTTTCTTCCGGAAGCCATGCCTTTACGGGAAGATAATTGGAGGCATGGTTTGAGGCAAAGTACGTGTGCGTAACGTCAGTGTTTTTGATCATGATCGCAAGCTCTTCAAGGAGCATGTAAGGATCGGGAACCACGAACGTGCCTTTCCTTACCTCTTCGGCCAGCGGGGTGCCCGGGACAACGATAACGCTCAGGGCCCCGGCGTAATCAGGGTCTATCCTGCTCAAGAATTTCCCTGTCTCCTCAGCGTGTATCCTGCTCCTTTCGACGCCTCCCAGGCCGAGAAGGACCGTGACAGAAAGAATAATTCCGGCATCCTTCACCCTTTTGGATGCCTCTGCTGTCTTGTCGAGGATCGTCCCCTTGCAGACCCTGTCGAGGGTAACCTGGTCGCCCGATTCAACGCCAAGGTATATGATGCCGACACCAAGCTCTTTTAAGGTCTTTAATTCCTCAACGGATTTTTTAAGGATAGATTTTGTGTTTCCGTAGATGCCTATCCTCTCAAGGCGGGGGAAGGAGTCCTTGATAAGCTGAACAATCGGAACGAGCCGCTTCTGCGGGATGATGAGCGCATCACCGTCAGCGATGAAGACCTTCCGGATGTAGCGGGCATACTGCTTTGCCTCTTCTACGTCCTCTTTAACCTCTTCTAATGACCTTACTCTGAATTTTTTTTCTTTAAAGGAGCCGCAGAATGTACATTTATTGTGGGAACAACCGATCGTTACCTGCAGTATTAAGCTGTCCGCCTCGCTTGGCGGCCTGTAGATCGCACCTTCGTATTTCATTGTTCAATCCTGTATACCCTCTCCCCTTCCCGAACAAGCCCGTATTTTTTACGGGCGATCTCCTCGAGGTATTGATCGTCTTTCTGCAACTTTTCCAACTCCTGTAATAATGCCATGTTCTCCTTCTCGGTTTCCTGAATTGCATGGCGCGCCGAATTGATTGAGCTCTTCATCTTAATAAATGCAAAAACGCCGCCTTCAGCAAAGACAAGCTGGAACAGCAACGCGCCGAGGAGGACAACAAAAGCATAACGTCTTACCATTGCATCTTCAAACATATTACTTGTATCTATATTAATGATAAGAAAGCAAAATGTCAACCTTTATAAGGGCAACCCGTCGCTGAAAGCGCCTGAGTTAGTTAAATATTTTACAATAAATACAGTTTGTTATCCGGGAAATATAGAGGAATTTATAATGCTATTCCTGTTTTCCTTGAAAATCCCTTGTCAAATCCGGAAAAATAATATATAAAACAAGATAGTGACGCGCCTTCTTCTCATCCTGTTTTTTCTATTCCCTTCGATGCTCTTCGCCGGCGAAACCATTACGGCCAATTCGTACATCCTTGTTGAAAAAGAGTCTTTTGAAATCATTGCCGGCAGGAATTACCACACAAAATTAGCCCCTGCAAGCACGACAAAGGTGATGACAACGCTATTGGCAATAGAGACGGTTGACACTGGGGAGACGATCATTCCCGATAAAAAAGTCGCCAGGCTTCCCGCTTCGAAGATGCACCTCGTGCCGGGAAGAGAATACAGCGCAATTGATCTAATGAGCGGAGCAATGGTCGAATCTGCAAATGACGCAGCGTACGCCCTTGCAAGGCATATCGGCGGCAGCGAAGAGGACTTTGCGCGCATGATGAATGAAAGGGCGAACGAAATGGGCGCCTTTAATACCCACTTTAAGAACGCCTCCGGCCTTTACGTCAACGGCCAGTACACCACCTGCTATGACCTGGCATTGATCTTCAAGCATGCCTTATCGAACGATATCTTCAGAGAACTCATTACAAAAAAGTATTTTTTCTTCCAGGATAGCCGGAAAAGTGTCCGGTACAAGAACCACAACAGGTTCCTTTTCTGTTTCGAGCCGGCGATAGGAGGGAAGACGGGGTTCACCAGGAAATCGAAGCACTGTTACGTAGGGGCCTTTGAAAGGGACGGCAGGACCTACATCCTTTCGCTTCTTAACAGCCGCGACCTCTGGGGCGATGCAGTGCTGATACTGGGGAACCTCTACGACCAGCTGCCCTCTGATAAGGAGCTGCGTTCTGCGAGGGCACCTTCCGCATCGCTTTCATCGTATAAGCCGAAAAAGGCAACAAAAAAGGTCTCAGCAAAAAAGAAATATAAAAAAAAGGTAAAAAAAAGCTCGAAAAAACCTGTTAAGTCAGGCTCATGAATCATAAGTGCCCATTTTTCATAGCGCTCCTTCTTTCCTTTGCCCTTCTCTCTCACTCAGCATACGGGCTGACAGTAAGCGAGGAGAAGAAGTACGGCAAAGAGGTCTTTGCCGAGGTAGCGCGGTCCGCGACGATCAACAACGACCCCTACATATCGATCTATGCACAGGAGATAAAAAGCCGGCTGGAGGATATTGCCGGCATGCCTTTCCCTGTGGTGCTGACCATCATTGAATCGAATACTGTTGATGCCTTTGCGACGGTGGGCGGTTATGTCTTCATTACCACGGGGCTCATAGGAGAGTGTGACAGGGAGGAAGAGCTTGCAGGCGTCATGGCGCACGAATTTGCGCATATCAAAAAAAGGCATATCGCGAAGAGGCTGGAAAAACAAAAATTTATCAACATCGGCATGCTCGCAACGCTGGTCGCCGGCATGCTTGTCGGAGACCAGGCAGGGAGCGCCGTGGCAACGGCAGGAAGCGCCTCTGCACAGGCGCTATCGCTGAAGTACTCCAGGGAGGATGAGGAAGAGGCCGACAAGGAAGGCTCAGCAATAGCGGACAGGGCTGGATACGGCGGCCTCGGGATCGCCGATTTTCTGAAAAAGCTCAGGGCGATAGGCGGGGATAAATTCTTGCCCCAGTATCTGCTAACGCACCCATACCATGAGTCGCGGATCGTTACGCTTGAAAATATGTGGCCCGACAGCAAGGTTACTGTCAATACGGCCTTTTTCCCCTATGTCCTCGCGAGGGCAAAGCTTTTCGGCAAGGTGCACGGGCCCGGCATAGACGAGGTCCTGGTCAACCGGTATCTGAAGGACAGGAATGACCCGGTGAAGGCGTACGAGGCGTCGCTGGTCTTCTCAAGGGAAGGCAAGGCGGATGAGTCAATAGACGTTGCATCGCATATCAGCTCGCCGTACAGGCGGCTCTTGCTCGGCGAGATTTTTGTCAATGCACACCGGTATGACGAGGCGATAAAGACGCTTCGCGACAGCAGAGACCCCGCAGGCATGTATTTTCTCGCAAAGGCATATGAAGGAAGCGGCAACCGCGAGATGGCCGTGGCGACGCTGAAGGCGCTTATTCCTTACGGCAGCGCCTACCCGGAGATACTATACAGGCTCGGCATGCTCTCTGGACGGATGGGGGATCATGGCCAGGGATTTGAATATCTCGGCAGGTATTACCTTGCGATGGGCAGATACGATATTGCGCGGAACAACTTCGAGAAGGCCATATCGAAATACGGGATCAACTCATACCAGGCGCGGGAAGTTATGAAGCTTATGGATTCTATGGAGCCGAAGAAAGATGCGCAGAAGTAGCCCGCATTTGGCAGTAAAAATAATCGAACATGGAGGTACCCTATGGTGAGGAAGTCTGTAAGTGTTTTTATTGTTTTTATCATGGTTCTTCTTTTCGCAACAGCCGCCTCGGCACAAACATATAAGCCCGAATATAAGATGAGCATCGTCGTTGGCCCTGCAGGCCCATGGGGCGAAGGCGCCGCGAAGTTCGCCGAGGCCGTCAAAAAATATACCGACGGCCGGGTCAACATAAAGCCGTACTACAGCGGGCAGCTTTTCGCGGGGAAACAGACGAACGAGTTCCTCCTCATGAAGCAGGGCGTCATCGACTTCGCCCTCGGTTCGACGATCAACTGGTCAACGACGGTGAAGGAGCTCAACCTCTTCTCGATGCCTTTCTTCTTCCCTAATTACAAGGCCCTCGATGCCGTAGAGAACGGAGAGGTCGGCAAGCGCCTCTTCAAGATCATAGAGGAAAAGGGCGTTGTCGGTCTCGGCTGGGCTGAAAACGGCTACAGGGACCTCACAAACAGCAAAAAGGTTGTGAAGAAGCCGGAGGACCTCGAAGGCCTGAAGGTACGGGTTGTCGGTTCTCCGATCTTCATTGACACCTTTAAGGCTATGGGCGCAAACCCTGTCTCCATGAACTGGGGCGAGGCGCTCTCTGCGTTCCAGCAGGGGACCGTTGACGGCCAGGAAAACCCTGTCGTCTCCGTCATCATCCCCAATAAGCTCTGGCAGGTCCACAAATACGCGACGATCTGGCGCTATGCGATTGACCCGCTGATCCTGGGCGTAAGCAAAGAGGTGTGGGACGGGCTCCCCGCACAGGACAAGGAGGCGATCAAAAAGGCCGCCGATGAGACCGTTAAATGGCAGAAGGAGGGCGCCCGGAAAGGACTGGAGGGCAGCATGGAGACCCTCAATGTCCTCAGGAAAAACGGCATGGACGTCACTGTCCTTACGCCCAAGCAGGTAAAGGCATTCAAAGAAAAAACAAAATCTGTTTACGACAAGTGGGCGCAGGAGATAGGGGCAGAGCTTGTTGCAATGGCAGAGAAAGATATCCAGAAGGCAACGAAGGGGGCGGCGAAACCGGCGCCCAAAACAAAGGCTCCGAAAAAATAAGAGCCGATGCTGAAAAAGATAGATGCTGAAAAAGATATATGAACATTTCGAGGAGGCAACATGTGTTGTCCTCCTCGTTATTATGTCCATTCTGGCCTTTGTCAATGTCGTCACGCGGTACTTTATACAGTACTCATTTGCGTTTACGGAAGAGGTCGAGGTCGCGTGCCTCGTATGGCTTACCATGCTTGGCGCAGCGGCAGGGTTCAGGAGAAAGATACACCTTGGTTTTGACCTTCTCGCCATCCGTTTTCCCAATCTCGGGAAAAATATCCTCTTTCCCCTTGCATCGATCCTGACGATATTCACTGTTTCCATGCTCATCTGGTTCAGCATTGCGCAGATCAGGATCGAGATCGACCTTGATACGATGACGGAGGCCCTCAACATCCCTCACTGGCTGTATACCCTTGCCATCCCTGCCGGCGGGATCCTTATTATCATTCGCATAATCGAAGCAGCCTGCAAGGAACTGAAGGGAGGAAAAGACTGATGGAGCCGGTCATCGCCTTCTTTGCCCTTTTTCTTGTCCTCCTCCTTCTCGGTATTCCCGTAGCAACATCGCTCGGCTTTACCGCAGCAGCATTGATATGGAAATACAATCTCGGTATCCAGGTGCTGTCCCCTAATTTTTATGCCAACATAGCAAAGTTCCAGCTCCTTGCCCTGCCTTTTTTTATCCTTGCCGGCCTCATCCTTGACCGCTGCGGGATCTCCAAACGACTGATACGGTTTGTCAGCCTCCTGGTTGGGCCGGTGCCCGGCGGGCTCGCGATCGTGGCCATTATCGTCGGTGTCATCTTTGCGGGCATCTCAGGGTCGGGGCCTGCCGATACGGCTGCCCTTGGAACGATCCTGTTCCCCGCCATGGTCGCCATGGGATATGACAAGGGGTACACATCGGCGCTGATAGCAAGCTCCGGTTCCCTGGCGATCGTTATCCCCCCGAGCATTGCCCTCATCATCTACGGCGTCATAGCCAGCACATCTATTCCGGCGCTCTTTGCCGCAGGCGTCATTCCCGGGGTGATCGCGGCCCTCCTTCTTATCATCCCTTCGGTATTCATAGCAAAGAGGCGGGGGTGGCACGGAGAACGGTGGGGGACAAGGCGGGAGATCTGGGAGGCGTTCAAGGGCGCGGTCTGGGGGCTTGCCGCCCCCGGAGTGATCCTTGGCGGCATCTATGGCGGGATTTTCACCGCAACAGAGGCGGCGGTTGTAGCTGTCTTTTACGGGCTCTTCCTTGGATTCGTCGTCTACAGGAGCCTCAATGTCCGTATGCTCTACGGGATCTTCAGGGATGCAACCCTCTCGTCGGCGGTCATCATGTTCATCGTTGCCTTCGCAGGGCTTTTTTCCTGGACAGGGTCTACGCTCGGCGTCATGGACAAGACCTCCTCATACCTCCTGTCGCTCTCATCAGACCCCCTTGCGATCCTCATCCTTATTAATGTTATGCTCTTTATCGCCGGCATGCTCATGGACGCAATTTCGATATACTATATCTTTCTCCCCATCCTGCTCCCCATCATGAAGCATTTCCAGTGGGACCCCGTATGGTTCGGGGTGGTGATGACGATGAACCTCGCCATCGGCCAGATTACCCCGCCGGTTGCGGTGAACCTTTATGTGATCGCCAACATTGCCAATATTTCCCTGGAAAAAATATCGCGGTCGATCGCGCCGTTCATAGCGATCATGTTCGTGGCGCTTCTCATTACCATGCTTTTTCCGTCGCTCTCCACGTTCCTGCCGGCATTATTCGGGCTGAAATAATGAAAATAACCAATGACCAATAACCAAGCTCCAATTAATAACCAATACCCAATATTCAATAACCAAACAAAAACTTTCCAGCGTTATTTCTCGTTTGGGTATTCGGTCATTGGGTATTAATTGGTGATTGATGTTTGGTTATTGGTCATTGTCTTCTCAATCCTCTTCTCCTCCGGGTCGGGTTCGGGACAAAGAGGTCGATGATATCGTCGACGGTGATGACGCCGCTCAGGGCATCGTGCTCGTCGAGCACCGGTATTGCGATAAAGTCATATTTTGAAATAAGCTCCGCCACTTCTTTTCTCTTTGCATCGTGGTGGACGTATTTAACATTATGCGCCATAAGGTCGCCGAGCTTTGCATCGAGGGGGCTTGTTAAAAGCCTTCTCAGAGAGACGACGCCAAGAAGATGATCGTCCGTGTCGACGACATATATATAGTAGATGAACTCCACATCGGGCACCAGGAGCCTCATGTTCGCAAGCGTTTCGTCTACCGTCGTATCGGGTAGAAAATCCAGAAATTCACTGGTCATGAGCCCGCCGGCCGTATCATCTTCATAGCTCAGGAGGTCCTTTACCTCTTCCGCTTCCTCTTTTTCCATGAGAGAGAGGAGCTCTTCCGAGGCCTCTTCGGGCATATCCCCCAGTATGTCGGCTGCCTCATCGGGGGGCATCTCTTCGAGGATGTCGGAGATCGTCTCCTTGTCCATCTCGTTTAAAAGTTTTTCCCGTACCTCGGCAGAAACCTCGTGGAGCGCTTCCCCTGCCAGTTCTTCGTCTACCGACGCAAGGATCTCTGTTCCCTGTTCGGGAGGGATCTCTGTAAGGATCTGCGCAAGGTCGGAAGGATGGAGCCTGCTTAGCTGTCTCCTTGCCACATTTAACGTCAGATTTCGTAGATCGGGGTCGATGGTCTGCAGAAAATTCCAGTTGATGATGTTCTCCTTGATGGGTTTATTGAGAAGCATCATGGCATTCTGGAGCAGCCGGCCGCCGTCTACCCTTCTGAGGATGCCGTTTAACCCCACGTCTATGCCGAGGACACAGATGTTTCCGTCCACATCGCCGAGCTTCAGATCGTTGACCCTGACGACCTTCGCCCCGTTAACATCGAGTATCTGCTTGTCAAGGATGTCCTTTTTCACCAGTATGTCGCTTTCATTATAGATGTAGGGAAGATGCTTTTCTTCCGTGGTGTGGGCCGTGATGACAAACCTGTTAAAAAGGTTAAGGCGTTCAACCGGGAGCTCAAAAAACCGGTTTTTGTCCTTGATAACAAGCTTTGTAACGCTCGGGAACCTAATCCCGGGCACAATAACGAGATCCCAAAGGCCGCCTATCTTTTTGCCGTACTGATTGATGACGTCCTTCTTCAGAATTTCGCTTAAATAAACGTCTGTTATAAAGGTCATGCGATCATTGTAACACTAAGAATTTGTGATGACAATCCTTAAAGTCGCAATAAGCTATCAGCCGTCAGCTTTCAGCTTAACCCTTAAAGCCTTTTTGTTGTTTTAGCTGATAGCTGTTAGCTGACAGCTATCAGAGGTTATCGAGGATGAGCTTTTCTATAACGCTGGGATCGACAGGGTCCCTGCCGCGCTTAAGCGATATGTTGGCGCCCCTCGGGTGCCAGACGCGGGGGTCATAGTCGGTAAATATGGTAAGGGTAAGCAGGCCGGATGCACCTGCAAGGTGCGCCATGCCGGAGTCGTTGGAGACAAAGATGCCGCCTTCACCAAAAAAATCCCTGACGTCATTGAGGTCGTCAATGGATAGCGTCCCGGGCATATCTACCTTCAAACCAGCAGGCAACATCATGTGTGTCTGAACGCCTTTTGAGCGCAGAGATCGGTAGAGGGTCAAAAAATGTTCAGGTTCCCACTTCTCCTTTTCAAAGCCTTTTTCCGGGTACAGGATCACCCGCGGTGATTTTCTCCGTGGGATCTCTTTTTTTACGGCCTCTATGCCGAATTGTGCGAGCTGCGCAAGCTGGTATTCTTCAACATGCACCCGGAACTCACTATCCGGTGTAGTTTCTGGTTTTTCGCCGAACGCCGAACGCCGAACGCCGAACTTATTATCAGGGTACATATCTATAAAGATCATCGGGTCGAGGGATATCTCCTGCCAGCGCCCCCTCAGGCCGCCCTGCCTGTCCCTGCCGATAAAGACAACGCGTTTCCACCGTATGTCCGTTGGCTCCTTCGAAAAAAGGTAGAGCCAGTGCCTGGATTCGACGCCGTGTATCCTGAGGAAATATTCCGCCGGGAACAGGCGAAAGAACCGTTTTGTACCGACGGCTACAATAGTGTTCCCGAAATGATTGCGCAGCGATAAGAATACGGATTCGGAGAGGCAGACATCTCCGAGCCCGCCGAGATGCAAGAGGAGTATCTCATTCCCAGCCAATTGAACGCACCGTAAGCTTCCGTGACATTGTAACGAAAAAAGAATATTGAATGCAAGCAGGTTGCTGTGTTACATTCGCATAGATAGTTGCCATGTAGCGGGGTAGTATGCCACAGCCAGCAAAGAAAAAGATCATAAAGCCTGCAAGGCTCCGCGAGGGGGACCGTATCTCCATTGTCTCGCCGGCGTCGCCCTCGATGACAAAGATATACTACGAAAAGGGCAGGGCCGTCCTGGATGCGATGGGCTACCATGTTGTGCCGGGCAGGCATGTCAACGACAGGCGCCTCCTGTTCGCGGGCGACGCGAAGGCGAGGGCAGCTGATATCAACGACGCTTTCCGGGACAAATCGATCAGGGCCATCATCTGCGTGCGCGGCGGCTGCGGCACCGCGCAGATACTTCATTATATCGATTTTCCTGCCGTCGCAAGGAACCCCAAGATATTTGTCGGCTACAGCGACATAACGTGTTTGCAGACAGCCATATTGCAGAAGACAGGATTGGTGACATTCTACGGCCCCATGGTGTCGACGGACTTCGGGAAGCAGATTACGGGCTACGCCAGGGAAAGCCTCCTCAACACGCTCACCAACACTGGCGAAGCGGTCGAGCTTAGAAATCCGGTAAAGAAAGAGATGGTAACCATAGTTCCGGGCAAGGCCGAAGGAAGGTTAACGGGGGGCTGCCTCTCCATCGCCGTCGCGTCCCTTGGAACTCCGTATGAGATCGATACAAGAGGCGCGATCCTTTTCTTCGAGGATATCGATGAGAAACCGCACAGGATAGACCGGTACCTGACGCAGCTTACGCAGGCAGGGAAGCTCGCTCAGGCGCGGGGCATAATATTCGGCACGTTCCCGCAGTGCAGTTACACTGCCCGCGACAACTACTCCAGGTACGGCGTAACGCTGCTTGATATCATACGCGAACGGATCGTTCCCCTCAAGATCCCCTCCATCTACGGCCTGCAGTTCGGCCACGTGCGCAGCAAGCTCACGATCCCGATCGGCGCTGCCGCCTGGCTCGACGCAACAGGCAAACGGGTTACCGTCGAATCGGCGGTAACGTGAATACCCGAATGGTGAGCGGCGGCCATGATCGGAACATTAGGGCCGGAAAGAGCATTGTTGTGAGCGCTTAGCAAGGGGGTTGGCTATGTATGAACATGAATATCAAAAGAAGCTTGTTACGCCGGAGCAGGCCATAGCGGCCGTAAGGGACGGCGACATGCTGGTTCATGGCTTTGGGCTGGCAGAACCTCCGGCACTGCTCAGGGCGACCGCAGACAGGCTCAGGGCAGGAGATTTGAAACGGTTGAGGGTTTTTTCAGGTTTCCCGCTGAAGCATGCCTGCGAGACCATACTTGCCGTGGACCTGACTGACTGCGTAGATACCTATTCTCAATTTGTCAGTACCGGTGAGCGGGGGCTTGTCAATACCGGCCTTGCCAGCTTTGTGCCCAACCATTTCCACCAGGTGCCCAGACTTCTTACTGAATTTATTGGGGTTGATGTTTGTGTGACCACGGTTTCTCCTATCGATAAGAGCGGGTACTTCTCCTTAGGTACGACAAACGACTTCACCTCTACTGCCGCCCGCGCGGCCAGGGTGCTTATCGTCGAGGTGAACCGTTTTATGCCCCGGGTCTTCGGCGATTCCTCCATCCATATTTCAGAGGTGGACGCGATCGTTGAGAACCATGAGCCGGTCTTTACCCTGCCAAGCGCTGACCCCAGGCCGGAGGATGAGATCATCGGAAGGGCCATTGCAGAGATGGTCCCGGACGGCGGCTGCCTGCAGCTCGGTATCGGGGCCCTCCCGAACGCGGTGACAGCATATCTGGAAAGCCATAAAGAGCTTGGCATCCACACCGAGATCTTCGGGCCAGCAATGGTCCGCCTCATCAAGAAGGGGGTCATTACAGGGACACGGAAAAACCTGCATCCCCGAAAACATATCTTCACCGTTGCCTTAGGCGACCAGGAGAT
>JAKQBZ010000297.1 GCA_029559435.1 Deltaproteobacteria bacterium
AAATACGGGCGTGACAAAAAGCGACATATCCAGAAGAGGGTTCCTGGACCTTGCCTCCACGGCGAAGAAGGCGACAAAAAAGATAATGGAAAAAAGTTCACAACCTAATATCAAAGGAGAAGCCCAACCATGTTCGCACCCCATATTCAACGAATAAACCAATAAGAATAAAGCAGCAGCAGAAAGCATAAGCCCGGCAATGTCCAGCCTTTGTCCTGATCTTTTTTCCGGGCCCGCTGCGTCAGGGATCACTTTGTAACAGAATACCAATGCCATTATCCCCAGGGGAAAATTGATCAGGAATATCCAATGCCAACTGAAACGAGCGATGATCAAGCCTCCTGTTACCGGACCCAAAAGGACGCCTATGGCTGCAGCCGTGGTCATAATTGATAAGCCCCACCCGACCTTTTTCTGCGGCAGATACAAAAGAACGGCAGCATAAGCGCTCACCAGCATCATTGAACCACCAAGGCCCTGCACGCATCTGAAAACTATCAAAGACCAGAAATCCGGTGATATCCCGCACAGCAAAGAGGCTACGGTAAAAATAGCCATGCCGAGTAAAAAGATATTCTTCAGTCTGAATTGGCTGCAAAGCTTGCCGAAGAGCATCACCGCCGAAACCTGAGAAAGGACATAAGACAGGGCGATCCATGAGGCCTGGCTGACGCTCACCTTGAATACGTCAACAAAAGTAGGCATAGCGATATTGACTATATAGGCGTCAAACCGCACAAAAAAGATACTTATGGCCAGGGCTGCAACAATTAAAACAGGGTTATTATCAGAGTCCATACTCAATTGTATCCGTTATCGATTAATGTCAAAATCAGCGGCGGCTGTGTGGCGCCCGCCTGCTGATTGCCTAATGTGGATTCTCGTCCTCAACCTTTATCAGGACACGATCTCCCCAGTTATCAGTTATCGTATCTTTGATGCGTAAAAGCCTTTTTATCTCTATGCCTGCTGAAACGATTATAATGACGATCAGGAGCATTATAAGCCCGCAGAGAAACGCCAGCAGGTAAAGCTTCTGCGGCAGGTAATTCACGGCTATATTGATGTATCCGGCCCAGAGCGTAATGATTGCCATGAGAATTCCGGGTACAAGGGTTATCCATATATATCTTTTCCTGCCAAGCCGAACAAGCATTGTGCTTACAATGATCAAGGCGCACGCGGCGAGGAGCTGGTTGCTTATCCCGAACAACGGCCAGATGGTCGATATTGATCCGGTGTAAAGCAGATATCCCCACATGAACGTGAAGGCCAATCCGGTAGCGGCCATTCCCGGAAGCCAGTTGTGGTCGTTGAATCTCGGAAACACCTTTCCCGTCATTTCCTGCAGGAGAAACCTGCCGGCCCTTGTTCCTGCATCGATAAGGGTAAGTATGAATACGGCCTCGAACATTATTGCAAAATGGTACCAGTAGGACATCAGCTTATCCATGGCAGGGATCTTTGAAAAGACATAGGCTATCCCAACCGCAAGAGAGACCGCCCCGCCGGGCCTTCCCTGAAGTTTCTCTTCGACCATGTCGGAAAGCCAGGGAAGATCAAAGGGATGCATGCCCAGTTTCGAGTACATTTCCGCCGATGAATTGATGGCAAAATAATCGGCAGGGACAAGAACGGATGCGGCTATCAGGGCCATCATGGCCACAACCCCTTCAAAAAGCATGGCGCCGAATCCGACAAAGAGAATATCCTTTTCGCTGGCTATCATCTTTGGCGTTGTTCCTGATGCAATCGTCGCATGGAAGCCGGATATTGCGCCGCACGCTATCGTTATAAAGATGAACGGGAAGACACCTCCCGGGACAACAGGCCCTCCGCCGTGTATGTACCGGGTAAGCGGGGGCATCTTGAGCTCCGGCTGTAAAAAGATGATCCCTGAGGCAAGCGCAATGATGGTAACAACCTTCAGGAATGTGGACAGATAATCTCTCGGGGCAAGAAGCAGCCACACGGGGAGCACAGAGGCGGTAAACGCATAAACAGGCAGCAACAACGATATCTGCTTTTTGCTCAGGCTTAATAACGACGCGAGAACGGGTATCTCAGCAATGAAGCTGCCGAAAAATACGGTCAGAAACAGAATGGCAACGCCGACAAAACTCGCAATGATCACCGACCTATCTCCAGGCCTCTTCATGATAATGCCCATGACGATCGCAGTCGGTATGGTTGTTGCTACAACGAGCAATCCCCATGGACTTTCAGAGATGGCGTTTGTCATGGCTATTGATGCGCCGGCTATCGTCAGGATGAGTATCAGAAGAAAGGCGACCGAAGAGACCGTGCCTGCCGTTCTTCCGATCTCATTTCTGGCGATATTGGCGAGACTTTCACCCCTGTGACGCACAGATGCGAAGAGGACGACAACATCGTGGACAGCGCCTCCCAGTACCGCGCCTATCAGGATCCAGAGCGCGCCGGGCAGGAAACCGAACTGGGCCGCGAGGACAGGCCCCGTCAGCGGACCTGCCCCTGCTATCGCCGCAAAATGGTGCCCAAAAAGAACGTAGCGGTTTGTTTTGTGGTAATCCAGGCCGTCAGCCATGCTGTCGGAGGGCGGCCTCCGCGATGGATCAAGCCGCAAGACCTTTGTTGCGATAAACAGACCATAAAACCTGTAGGCTATTGCAAAGACACAAAGGGCCGCGCATACAAGCACAGCCGAATTGAGTCCCTCCAGAATGGATTTGCTTTCAGGCATGCAATACGAATAACATAAGGAAAATCAAAGTATCAACAAGAACATGCTTTTTGTTTTCCGGGTTGGATGGCAGGAAAACTGCAAATTGGGGTGGGTGAGGGGTTTCGAACCCCCAACCTCCAGGTCCACAGCCTGACGCTCTAACCATTGCGCTACACCCACCGTGGATGCCTAATTAATTAGCACAATTATCCTTGTAAGTCAACGTAAGCAGAGGGTGCCGAAAATCCTACCCCTCACCCCGCCCCTCTCCCGCAAGGGGAGAGGGGCGACAATGACGACAACGTATCAGGGACGTAGCTGACTAACGTGACTTGTCGATGCGGTCAAGGGGAATAGTGGGCGTAGCTTCATGGAAGAACACCCGTAAGCCGTGAGGTGCAAGCCGTAAGGGGTCTTATCGCCGAACGCTTCACGCCGAACGCTTTGCGTTGAATATCGATATACGGTTATGTTCCCGGTGTTTCCGTTCCATTCTCTCCCGGCGTGATGAGGCTTGTGAGGGTTGTCTTCTTATAGAGTTCAGTAAAGTAATAGGTGGCGAGGAGAAAGATGTAGTACGTGAGAACAGAGGACAGGATGAAGCCGATAAAATAGGGTATGCGGATGATGAGCTTGCATATGTACAGAAGCACAAGGGTGACGATGTAGCCGGCGATGTACTCTATGAAAACTTCCTTGATCCCCTGTATGATGTTCTCGAACTCGAGGGCCTTCCGGAAGTCCATCTTCTCGGCATAGGTGGCAAAGGCGAAGGGAAGGAAGAAAGAACATATAATGAGGGCCGCGTACGATAATGTGATGATTATGTTGCCGAAGAAGGCGGTAAAGCTGGTGAGGGTCGTGAGGAAGAAGCCGCAGGAGAACATAAAGAATGGGATCGCCCCGTAAAGGATGAAGATAAAGAGGAGCTTTATTCCCTCGATCCACGTATCATACCTGTCCTGCCAGGTGGGGAACCCTATGCCCCCAATGACAAAAAGCCTTGATGCCTTCACGAGAAAACCGAAAGAAATAAAGTTCGCAACGGGGATATACAGGATGAGCCCGCCGTATATCCACCGCGTCATGTACCGCGTGTTAAAAGTAAACCTGACAAACGAAACAATATCCATTGCTATTTTCCTTTGCCCGCCATGATGAAGTCGACCAGGGGCTCTGCCGTGTAGCCGGTCATGCCGCCATCAACGACGATCGTCTCCCCGTTGATGTATTGCGCCCCGGGAGATGCCAGGAAGAGGACAAGGCCCGTGATCTCCTCCACCTTTGCCATCCTGCCGATGGGCGTTTTTTTAGAGAGAAAGTCGACGAAAGCCTGCTTCCTGATGAGCCCTTCGTTCATGCCGCCGGCAATGAAGCCCGGGGCGACACCGACGACGGTAACGCCGTGGCGGGACCACTCGGACGCCAGGTTCCTGGTCATCACCATGAGGCCTGCCTTGCTCATGGCATAGGGAAGGAAGCCTTTTTCGCCGCTTAAGGCAACCTGGGTGATCATGTTGATGATCCTGCCCGACCCTTGCTCCACCATTCGCCTCCCGAATATCTGGGAGACGTAGAACGTCCCCTTCAGGTTCACGTCGATAGCCATATCGAAATTCTCTTTTTTTATCTTTTCAGAGGGAACGAGGGGATTGACGATGCCGGCGTTGTTGATAAGCACATCCACCCTGCCCCAGGCATCCCAGACCTTTGCCGCGGCCTTTTCCATATCCTCGTAGCTTGTTATGTCGGCGGCGAAGGAGAGGACTTTCTTTTCTTTGAACTCCTCCGCAAACCTGTTTACCGATTCAGCATTCCTGGCGTTTACCGCCACCGATGCGCCTTCCGCGAGGAACGCCTCTGCCATGGCCCTTCCAAGCCCTTTGGCGCCGCCGGTAATAAAGACAACCTTATCCTGAAACCTCATATCTTACCTCCGTATAGGTGTTTAATCCTTTCATCAAAAAGCGTCATGAGGGCATCGTCATCCCTGACCGTCATTCCCGTGACCTTGCGCCATACGTCTTCCCTCTCCATGCAGAAGTATATGAAAAGACCCTTGTTCTTCTTTTTCAGCATCTTGTAGAGCATTGTGTAGACCTTGATCCGCTGCTGCTTGATGTACCGCATCTTTCCATCCTCTCCCCTGATGAATTCGCCGTAGAGAAGGTTTTTCCTGTTATGCTCTATGTAATGGCCGAGGAGTTTTGGCGGGAAGCGGAGAAGCCCCAGGCTGAGCCAGATGATCCTGTCCATGTCGAGGATCCTGCTTATGTCTTCGATGAGATAGCGGTAATCTTTTTCAAAGCCAGGATAGATGATGATCGGGTCAAAGTGAAGGCCTACGAAGCACCCCGCATCCTGAGCCTTCCTGGCAGTTTTCAGCCGTTTATAAAGGGGGCTCGTCCTTTTTTCTTCCTCATCGATGATCCGCTGGGGGGCTACCGAAAAGGAGATGATCGTATAAGGATTGAGGTGCGGGATGAGATGATCTATATAGGCCCACTTTGATTTCAGCTCCAGGAGGGCATTTTTCCGTTCGCCGAAGAATTCCACGAGCGGCCTGTTGAGCCTGTATCGCCTGTCAAGGGCAAGACTGTCGGAGAGTTCGCCCGTTCCGAACCTGAGTATGTGCCGGGCCTCTCTGCCGGTCATGCCGTCTATCTGCGAAGTGATATAGGGGATATCGTCGTGTATGGTGATCGCCGGCGTGTTGAGGTATGCCTTCAATATGCAGTAAGAACATGAAAGGGCGCAGCCTTCAATGAGGTCGATCGTCTTGTAGCCGCAGCAGATGTGGTCTTTTGTGCCCGGGCAGTCCCTTACAATGTTTCCCTGTGACGGTGCATGTTCAGCCCTGGGTGAGTTCAAGGATGCTCCTTATATAACCGTCTTCAAGAATCGCCTTCAGTTTTTCAATGGCGGCCCTTACGTCGTTTTCGCTTTTTATTTTCAACAATATATCAATATACTCCTTTTCGAAAAAAGGGTCTACCTTAATGTCGATATGAGGCGGCAGCGCACAGCGCTGTTTCATGGCGAGAAATTTTTTTTCCATGGACGACAGGATGGGGTAGCTTTTTTTCTTAAGCCGCGCCTTCAGTTCCCTGCCGTCGCTTGCGCCACGCAGCCCCCTGAGATAGACCGCGCCTGTCCTGATCTTGATGAGGATAAGCATCTCCAGTATTTCTCTCAGCAGGCTATCGGTTATGTGAAGAGGGGACAGGAGGGAAATGATGCCCCTTCTCTCTTTCGCATCAAGCTTGAGGAGATATTCAATGCTCTTCATTGAAGCGCCGCGCCGGATGATAAAATCCTTCAGCGGCCTTCCCTCGTTCGCTATTGCAACGAAGCTGCCGAGAACCTTTTCATGGGGCTTGAGGGACAGAAGCGCCATTACCCCGAAGATCGTTTGCCGGGAAAAACCTGCGCCGATCATCTTCTCCAGCGCATAAGCCTTTTCAACGGTATTGAGCCCCCTTCCCAGGTTGTCGTGGATAGACAGGAGAAGGGCCTCATCGGCGCGAACCTTTCTGATCATCGCCGGGATATTTTCGAGCCCGAGCTTCTTTGCAGACGCAAGCCTCCTGAACCCCGTTATGACGATCAGCGGGGAAGCGTCACAAAGAAGGACAGGCTGGACGATCCCGATCTCCCGTATCGATTCAGTCAGGGCCTCATCTTCAAGAGGATAGGATATGCAGAAACGCCTGTCGTTAAGATCGATATCGTTGAGCGGAATCGTTTTCATTTCCAAAGAAGTGTGCCACCTTTTGTTTTGTCTATTGTACAGGAAGTTGGAAATTGGTGTCAATAAGGCGGCTCATGAAGATCGTATATCGTAGTTCGTATATTGTAAAAGGTAAAAGGTGAAAGGTGAAAAGCAGAAAGCCATCAGCCGTCAGCATACAGCTATCAGCGAGAAAAATCAGGTTGAGGTTAAGACCGAGGAGAAACAGGACTTTTTGAACCAAGCCTTGACCTGTTTTTTGCTGACAGCTGATCGCTGACAGCTGAAGAGGCAGTCAGTATAGGATCTACGAAATACGATATACGGCCTCTTCCGTACAAGAAGTTGGAAATCGGTGTCAATATTGCTGTATAGTATTGTATCAGAACGAGGAGGGGACCATGAAGAGATCGATTGGAGCGAGAACGATGATATTTCCCACGCCGGTTCTTGTCGTGGGCTCATACGATAAGGAAGGGAAGCCGAACGCGATGACCGTCGCATGGGGAGGGATATGCTGCTCCCAGCCGCCGTGCACGGGGATCTCGCTGCGAAAGGCGACATACAGCTATGGAAATATCGTTGAAAGGAAGGCCTTTACCATTAATATCGCAACTGAAGCCTACGTAAAAGAAGCGGATTACCTGGGGATCGCTACCGGAAAAAAGGGCGACAAGTTCGCGGCGGCAGGCCTGACGCCCGTTAAAAGCGATCTCGTCGACGCCCCCTATATCAGGGAATTTCCTTTTATCCTTGAATGCAGGCTGGTCCATACTGTGGAGATCGGCCTCCATACGCAGTTCATCGGCGAGATAGTGGACGTGAAGGCGGATGAAGATATCCTTGGCAAAGACGGCCTCCCGGACATGGAGAAGATGAAACCCCTTGTCTATGCCCCGGAGATACGGAATTATTACGGCTTTGGAAAATTCCTCGGCAAGTCATTTTCGATCGGGAAGGCTATCCGCAGGGCATGACGGGGAAGCTTTTCTTGCAGCGCCTTGCAGTGTTTAGAAAAAGATACAAAATGAGGCTTTTTATCTAAAGAGCTTAAGGGCGATAAAGCCGGGAAAACATGCAATAATGGCAAAAAGGCTTGCAAAAATGCCTGTAATCTTTTAGTATTAATAGATCGCAACATTACAGATTCCAAATAATTTTCTCCCACGCCTGTTCAGAGAGGAGATGAAAGGATGCGGAATGGCAAGGACACTGGGCGACATTACAGGTGAACTTACAGAAAGGATCATCTCTCCGGCGAAGGCAGAATCTGAGCGTATCATCAAAGACGCTCATACAGAAGCCGAGAGGATCCTGGCAGAGGCCCGCAAAGAATCATTAAAGATCCGGGATGAGGCAAGGCAAGAGGCAGAGCAAACGTTGAAGCAGATGGATATCGATCTGCGCGCCGCCTCAAGAAGCTTTATAATCCTTTTGCAGGAAAAGCTTGAAGAAGCTATTGTGCAGCCGACAGTTGAAGAAGAGGTCAAGGCGGCCTTGCAGGACAAGGAGTTTCTCAAGAGGATCATCGAGGCTACCCTGCATGAGTTTACGAAACAACACGGCGCAGAAAACAATATCGAAGTGCTGCTCCCCGAAAAAGAAAAGGCTGCATTAAGCGCGTGGTTCGTCGAAAAGTTTCATCAGAAAGCAGTAAGCAATATCACCGTTCATTTTACCGACAAGGTTTCCTTCGGGTTCAAGCTCGGCATTGAGGATAAAGGAAGCCATTTTAACTTTGGCAAAGGGTTGGTCGAGGCCTTCTCGGAGTTCTGCTCCCTTCGCTTTAGAAAATACTTTTTCCCGGCGAAAGAGGAATAGGGCGGATGGGGAAGTACTATTTCCTGGCCAGCGTGCTTCCCGTTATGCCAGCTGATCTTGGCGAGAAGCTGCCGCACCCTTTTGCAGAGATTGCCGGCATCATTCAGCGGAATATCGAGCCCGATGATGCGTCGCTTGTACAATCCATCTTGTTTTCGATCGATGTGGCCAATTTTGAAGCGATCCATCAGGGCCGCGATATCTTTATCGAAGGTGGAACGCTTGCGCGTGAAGAGATCGAGAGCAAGCGCAACCTGCCCCTTTTTATGCGCAATTTTCTCGATGAAAAGGACAGGGGCATCCGGCGTTCCTATATCTTTGATGCCTTGTGGGAAAGGTACTATGCTTACTCCTACTCCCTCGCCCAGGAGATGGGATGCAGGTTTCTTGCCGATTATCTTGCGTGGGAGATCGGTTTGAGAAATCAGCTTGTTGCCCTGAGAGCCAAAGAGAAAAGAACGGAAGCAGAGGATTACATCCTCTTGCCCCATGTCGGGGGGCACGATCTTACAGCCTTGATCGCCCACGTAAAGAGCCAGAAGAACCCCCTTCTGGCAGAACGCGCGCTGGACGAGGAGCGGCTGAGGCAGGTCTTTCACTGCGAAGGGGATGACCCTTTCTCCCTGAACGCGGTCCTTGCCGCCCTTGAAAGGGCAAGGATCTTCAGCAGGTGGGAGAAAATGGACCTGCCCTGCAATATAGAAGATATTATTTAGAGGAGGAGCACCTGGTGGGAAGTTCAATAGATAGTCGGGTTGTAGCGGTCAACGGACCGCTGGTCACCGTAGAGGTAATCAAGGCCCAGGAAGTCATGATGAACGAAGTGGCTTACGTGGTCTGGAACAGTGTTCCCCTGAAATCGGAGATCATCAGGATTCGCGGAAAGCTTGTTGACATACAGGTCTTTGAGAGCACCACAGGCCTGACAGTGGGCGACCGCGTTGATTTCACCGGCAGCATGTTGTCTGCTACCCTGGGCCCCGGGATGCTGGGAAAGATCTATGACGGGCTTCAGAACCCCCTCGGGGAGCTTGAGAACGATCAGGGATATTTCCTCCGGAGAGGGCAGTACGTCAACTCGCTGGACGAAGAGAGAAAATGGCTCTTTACCCCTTCTGTGAAGTCGGGGGACAGGGTGAGGGCAGGCCGCTACCTGGGAAGCGTGCCTGAAGGGATCTTTGAGCACCACATCATGGTTCCTTTGTCTTTCCAGGGACAATGGGAAGTGGTCCATGTCAATGTTCCCGGCTTCTACACCGTGAAAGACGAGATCGCGCTGCTGAAGAACGAAGCCGGAATGAAGGTCCAGGTGAAGATGGCGCAGCAATGGCCCGTTAAAATACCTGTCCGCACCTATGAAGAAAGGCTGCTGCCGAACCGGCAGCTGCTCACCAAGTGCCGCTTGATCGATCTCTTCTTCCCCCTCGCTGAGGGCGGGACAGCCTGTATACCGGGCCCTTTCGGGGCAGGGAAGACGGTGCTGCAGCAGATCATTTCGCGCTATGCAGAAGCGGATATTGTTATCATCGTCGCCTGCGGCGAGCGTGCAGGAGAGGTCGTGGAAACGATCCGTGAATTCCCCGAGCTGGAAGACCCCAAAACGGGGAAGTCCCTCATGGACCGGACGGTGATCATCTGCAATACCTCATCAATGCCCGTAGCGGCGCGGGAGGCCTCTGTCTACACAGGGGTAACCCTGGGCGAGTACTACCGGCAGATAGGGCTCAAGGTGCTGCTCCTTGCCGACAGCACGTCACGCTGGGCCCAGGCCTTGCGGGAATCTTCCGCGCGGATGGAAGAGATACCGGGAGAAGAAGCCTTCCCCGCTTACCTTGAAAGCAGAATTGCGGCTTTGTATGAGAGGGCGGGACTGGTGCGCCTCCATGATGGCTCTACAGGGTCGTTGACCATGATCGGCAACGTCTCTCCTGCAGGAGGAAATTTTGAAGAGCCGGTGACCCAGAATACCCTCAAGGTCGTTGGCGCCTTTTACGGCCTTTCCCGTACGCGGTCCGATCAGAGGCGCTACCCCGCCATCGACCCCCTCATCTCATGGAGCCTTTACCTGGAACAGATGAAAGGGTCGCTCGGGGAGCGTCATCCCCAGTGGGTTTCCTGGGTTGAAGAGGTCAAGGACCTGCTGGACAGGGGGCATGAGATCCATCAGATGATGCTCGTTGTGGGAGAAGAAGGGATCAGCATCGATGACCTCGTGATCTACCTGAAGGCGGAAATGGTTGATGCGGTGTGCCTGCAGCAGGATTCGTTCGACGTGGTAGACAGGGCGACCTCAATAGAAAGGCAGATGTCAGACTTTCCGTTGTTGGTAGATATGGTCCATCATTCGTTCGCTTTCGAAAGCAAAGAAGAGGCAAGGAGGCAGATGGCCCATCTCCAGAACCTCTTCTTTCAGTTGAAATATTGCAAGTTCCGGGAAGATGCATACAGGAAATACCGGGGAGAAATAGAATCGATACTGGGAAAGGAGTAGGCGTCCAATGATCGTAGAATATTCTCGCATCACACGAATCCAGGGCGATATCATATCCGTCATTGCCGACGGGGTCCGCTACGGAGAGCTGGCTATGGTCAAGAGCCAGCTGAGAACATCCCTTGCGCAGGTGATCCGCTTAAGGGGAGGCGAGGTGTTTTTGCAGGTTTTCGCGGGGGCGCGAGGGGTCGCGACGGGAGATGAAGTCCGTTTCCTGGGGCATCCGATGCAGGTCGCCTTCGGCGATGCCTTGCTCGGACGGATCTTTAACGGTTCCGGCGAACCCATCGACGGGGGGCCTGAGCTCAAGGCGCTGCCCCGGCTGGAGATCGGCGGCCCTTCGGTGAATCCTGTCATGCGCGTTATTCCCCGCGGGTTTATTGAGACGAGAGTTCCCATGATCGATGTGTTCAACCCCCTCGTTGAGAGCCAGAAGCTCCCCATATTTGCCGCCGCCGGCGAGCCTTACAATGAGCTGCTCGCACGTATCGGCATGAGGGCGCAGGCAGACGTTGTTATCCTCGGAGGGATAGGCCTCAAGTATGATGAATATTTGAAGTTCCGCTATGCCTTTGAGGAGGCAGGCGTGCTGTCGCGGACCGTCATGTTCGTCCACACGGCTTCCGACCCCGTGGTCGAAAGGCTTCTTGTCCCCGATATGGCGCTGGCAGTTGCGGAGCAGTTCGGGGTAAGCGGGAAAAAGGTCCTTGTCCTGCTCACGGACATGACTGCCTTTGCCGACGCAATGAAGGAGATCGCTATTTCCATGGACCAGGTCCCTTCCAACCTGGGCTACCCGGGATCCCTTTACAGCGACCTCGCATCGCGGTACGAGAAGGCGGTCGATTTTGAGGGAGCCGGAAGCATCACGATCCTTGCCGTGACGTCAATGCCCGGTGATGACGTAACCCATCCTGTCCCGGACAATACAGGGTACATCACAGAAGGGCAGTTCTATCTCCGGAAAGGGGTAATTGAACCCTTTGGTTCCCTTTCCCGCTTGAAGCAGCTGGTAATCGGCAAGGTGACGAGGGACGACCATGGGTATATCATGAACAGCATGATCAGGCTCTTTGCCAAGAGCCGTGAAGTGGAGCAGAAGCTGGCCATGGGATTTGACAAGACGCCTGACGACGAACGTTACCTGCGGTATGGAAGGTTATTTTACGAGCGCTTTATGGACCTGAAGGTAGATATCTCCCTGAACGATGCCCTCGACCTCGGCTGGCAGACGCTGGCT
>JAKQBZ010000299.1 GCA_029559435.1 Deltaproteobacteria bacterium
CCTTGAATTTTCTGTCTCCCTGGATGCCCCCTCCGAGTTTAAAGATGATCTCATTGAGCGTAATGCCCATGGGAACCTCGACAAGCCCTGTATTCTTTACCTTGCCTACCAGTGAAAAGACCTTTGTCCCCTTGCTTTGAGCGGTTCCGATCGAGCCAAACCATTCCCACCCTTTGTTGATTATATGAGGGACGCAGGCCCACGTTTCTACATTATTCAGGTTTGAGGGCTTATCCCACAGCCCCTTCTCAACGGTGTGGGTATATTTTGCCCGGGGCTCGCCTGGTTTGCCTTCAATAGATGACATGAGGGCCGTAGATTCGCCACAGACAAAGGCGCCGCCTCCACGAAAGATCTTGATATCAAAATTAAAACCTGTATTGAAGATATTCGAACCAAGAAGGCCATAGTGCCTTGCCTTGTCAATTGCTATAGAGAGCCTCTGAACCGCAAGGGGATACTCGTCCCTTACATAAATGAAACCCTGGTTGGAGCCGACAGCATAGCCGCCGATGATCATCCCTTCTATGACAGCGTGCGGATTTCCTTCCATGAGGGACCTGTCCATAAAAGCCCCCGGATCTCCTTCGTCGCCATTTGCTATGACATACCGCGGTTCTCCGGAAGCATCTCTGCAGGAGCGCCACTTTGTACCGGTTGGAAAGCCCCCGCCGCCCCTTCCCCTTAGCCCTGATTTCTCGATCCACTCAATGATCTCCATCGGATCTGTCTTGAGGGCCTTGTGGAGAGCCTGATACCCGCCCAGGCTAATGTATTCTTCGATATCTTCGGGGTCGATAATGCCGTTTTGAGAAAGGACAATCCTTGTCTGGCCTGCATAAAAGGGAATATCGCGGGGCGATACATATCTTTTTGCCTTATCATCACCTTTGTAGAGCAGGTTTTCAGCGATCGTTCCGTCCTGTATCGTTTTCAACAGGAGGCGGGCATCATCTTCCAGATCCCTTTTGCCGACAGTCTGATAAAGTATCTCATCGTCGCCGAAAACGATGATCGGCCCCCTCTCACATAATCCGTGGCAACCTGTTTTTTTTACAAGCACCTTATCGGTCAAGCCCTCTGCTTTCATAAAACCGGTAAGCTTTTCATAGACCTTGAGCGCGCCTGACGATACGCAGCCTGTACCGCAGCAGATCTTTACGATCTTTTTGTAGGCCCCGGACTTTTGTTTATTTTCCGCCGCTATCCCGTCGAGCTCCCTGATCGATACGATCATGTCGTTTCTCCATATTCTTTGATTATTTTCTTAACGCTTCCCGGTGTTGTTTTTCCATAATCGTGCCCGTCAATCCTTACAAGCGGGGCAAGGGCGCAGGCGCCGAGGCAGTTTACAGACTCAAGGGTAAAAAGGCCGTTTTCTGTTGTATCCCCTCTCTTGATTTTCAGCTCCCTCTCAAAGGTGTCGAGGATATTTGGGCCTCCTCTTAAGTGGCACGCCGTTCCAAGGCATACATGGACTGTATGTTTGCCTCTCGGCGTAAGCGAGATGGAAGAGTAAAATGTGGCGACTTCATATCCCTTGCTGAATGGTATGCGAAGCCTGTCGCAGATATGTTGAATGGCTTCTTTCGGCAGATACCGGTATTGTCTTTGAACATCCTGGAACATGGCAAGCAGGTAGGATTTATCCTTGTCATACTTGTCAACTATGGTATTGATTGCGGCAGTATCAACCTCCATGTAATCCCCCTTTTCTTGTGAGTGAAAGACCTCTTTTATTTAACGCCACAGAGATATTTCATTCTCCCCCAATCCTTTATCACCTTTTCCTGTATCTGGGAAATAGTTTTTACGGTGAGATGCCTGAATCTTCCCTGGCCGTTCATATAATCCACGACATGGCGTAACGGTTCCGGGTTATACGTAAGCCTGTATTTCCCGTTCTCTATTTCGTAGAGAGGAAATACGCCTGTTTCGACCGCCAGCCTTCCGTACCGTATGGCAAGGTCGGAGGGTATTCGCCAGCCTGTAGGGCAGACAGAAAGGACATGCAGGTAAGAAGGCCCGTTGGTCATCCGCGCCTTTTTGACCTTTGCGAGGAGGTCAAAGGGATAAGAA
>JAKQBZ010000305.1 GCA_029559435.1 Deltaproteobacteria bacterium
CGTTCAATGTTCTATGTTCAAGGTTAAAGACAAACAGACTGGATGCTTGCCAGATGCAATTTAAGGAACGAGGAGCGATCTCTCCTGTTTTAACATTGAACGTTGAACATAGAACATTGAACTGGTTTTGTCGCTGATCGCTTTAATTATTTGTGGTCTTTCGTGGCCTGAATGAGCTCTTTCTTGATCAAATCCCGTAATATCTTAGGTTTAATGACCTCGATGTTCGGTATCCATGAATAGATCCATTTCTTTATCTCGTAAATGCCGGCAACGGTGAAGGTGAGCTCAACGCCGCCATCGGGGAGCATCTTTCTCACCTCTGACGAGTGCCATTTCTCTTTTCGCGTGATATATTCGGCAACCTCAGGCTTAAACCTGACAACAACCGTCACCTCTTCGCCGTCTATAACTCCCCAGCTCTTTGCAAGGTATTCCTCCAGGTTAAAATCAAAACGGGGTTCAAAATACAGGTATCTTTCCTTGCAGTCCTGGATACGGTCGAGGGCAAAGCTCCGGATCTCCTTTCGCAGGTGGCATAGCCCGATCAGGATCCAGATGCCTTCATGAAAGATGAGCCCATAAGGGTCGACGGTCCGTTTGGTTACTTCTTTTGCCCCATGTGCTTTGTAGGTAAGGTCAACAGAACGCTTATCCCGCAGGCAGGCGGCAATGACCTTGATAGACCTGTCGATGATGACGCCCCGGGCGGTATCGGGGACTTTAATGATGATCGGCGGCTTGCCCTTTGATGGAGCCTTGGCGGCAGATGCGACCATCTTCTCCACGAGGCGCTGGAAGTTCTCGCGGAAAGGCGTTCCAAGGTGCGACACGGCCTCGCCTGCCGTAAAGAGCGTCATGAGCTCCTCATCGCTCAGCGGGGGCTTTTTGATGCTGTCGCCGTGGGTGAAGGCGTACCCTTTCCTCTCCGGGTCATAGTCGACCTGATCGACGAGGTTGATGACGAAGAGGTCCCGGTAGATGGTCCTCTCGTTGACCCCGAGGTTTTCGGCAAGGGATCCGGCCGATGGGTACTGCTTCTGCGCGATGACCGTATAGATCTTGAGAAGGCGGAAAAATTTATCCGAAATGCCGGTGCGCTTATTCTTTTTCTTTGGGTATCGGGAGTTTTTCGGTATCAAATGATGCCCCTGTTCTTTCCATGTTACCTGAACTAAAAAAAATCATCAATGAGAAATATCTTTTGCACATTGAATATTATCAAGGTTATAATGGGGGCTCGAACAAGGAGGTGTGAAACAATGGAGCCGCTTGGAGAGATCTCCCGCCCTGCGAACGAAGGTTCTGTCCCCGATCTTGCAGAATTCATCTCGGAACGCATGAAAGACTCCGGTTTTCCCGATCAAAGGATCCAGGAGATCGTGCTCTCGATGAAAGAGGCTATCGGCAACATCCTCCGCTTCTCCTGCGGCGGCGGGGATCGCGAGGTGCAGCTCGCCTGCAGCCTTGACAATGCCGGAAGATTCGCGATCACCATCAGCGACAACGGGGGGCCTTTTAACATGCTTCTTGAGGCGGATACTTTCCTTACGCCCGATGACGCTTTGACCTCCGGCCAGAGACCGTCCACAAAGGTCATGAAACGGTTCATAGGAAATATCGAATATAAACGTTCAGAGAACAGGAACGTCCTCAGCTTCATCTTTCAAGCGCCATCCACAACGTAACTGCCGCATAGCATCTGGATGCTTGATGCTGGTCAGGCACAAAAATATCATCAAGTATCCGGTGACGAGTATCGAGCGGCTAATATTCAGCCATTGGTTGGGGGAAATACTCTTTGGGGTAATGCGTGAGCGCCTTTGACATGAAGTCTATCCATATAGGCAGCGCTGCCGTAGCCCCCGATTCCTTATTGCCGAGGTTCGTTCTCTTGTCGTAGCCTATCCAGACGGCGCAGAGGAGGTTCGGCGAAAACCCGATGAACCAGGCATCCCTGAAATCGTCGGTCGTTCCTGTCTTTCCGGCAAGGATATAAGGCATGGAGGCAGCGCTTCTTGCCGTACCGCTTTTGATAACGCCCTGCATAATATCGACAAGCGTAGAAGCCGCCTCCGGGGAAACAACCGGCTCCTCGATGGGCTCCTCGCGGTACTTCTCTTCGCCGTCAATTGTCGCCACCGCCTTGATCGCAACGGGCGGCAGGTAGTACCCTCCCCGCGCGAAGGTTGCATACGCCGCAGCAAGGTCGAGGGGGGCGATCTCCGTCGTGCCCAGCGAAAGGGAGAGGTTGGGTTCAAACTTACTGTCAATGTGGAGCTGCTTTGCGAGATTTATGACATTCTCAACGCCAACGCTGTTGAGCAGCCTCACCGTTGCGGTATTCAGCGAGAGCTCCAGCGCCCTTCTCAGCGTCACGTTGCCGTGGTATTCGTTTCTGTAATTTTTCGGCTGCCACACTACGCCGGTATAGGGATTGGTGAAGGATACCGGCGCGTCCATCAGGAGATCGTCTGGCGTATAGCCCTGTTCCAGGGCGGCAAGATATATGATCGGCTTAAATGCCGAGCCTGGCTGTCTTTTTGCCTGCACAGCCCTGTTGTAAGGCGAGACAGAAAAATCCCTTCCCCCTATGAGAACCTTGATGTCCCCCGTTTTCACCTCCATCGCGACAAGCGCAACCTCCGGCGGGTGCTTCACCTTGGGATGTCTTTTCCGGTAGCCCTGGATGCCCTTGTCGATCGCCTCGTAGGCATACTCCGTCATCTGCAGGTTGATCGTCGTTCTGATGTTGAAGCCTGTTGTGTATATCTCCTGGGGGTTTTCGACATACTCTTCGAGAACCTGCTTCACGTACTCGATGAAGTAGCCTGTCTTCTTTTCATAGGCCTTGAGGGAGGCAAGCGCAATGGGGGCCTGCACGGCTTTCTGATAATCCCTCTTGTTGATAAAATCCGCATCGTACATCCTTTTGAGCACAACGTTTCGCCTTTCGGCCGCCTTGGCCGGATTCTTGTAAGGCGAGAGCCTTGAGGGGGATTTCGTCAGGGCAGCCAGGGTTGCCGATTCCTCAAGGGTAAGGTCTTTTGCCTTTTTATGAAAATATGTATAGCTGGCAGCCTCAACACCGTGAGCGCCCTCTCCAAGGTAAATGAGGTTAAGGTACATATTGAGTATCTCTTCTTTTGAATATTCCCGCTCTATCTGGATCGCAAGGATCGCCTCCTCGATCTTCCTTTTCAGGCTTTTCTGCGGGGTGAGGTAGAGATTCCTGGCGAGCTGCTGGGTGATCGTGGAAGCCCCCTCTGCAACGCTTCTCTTCATAATGTTCCGGTAAAGCGCCCTCGCTATCCCCCGGAAGTCGACGCCGAAGTGGCTGTAGAACCTTACGTCCTCTATAGCGATAAAGGCGTATTT
>JAKQBZ010000310.1 GCA_029559435.1 Deltaproteobacteria bacterium
TGATCGCCTTGTCGCGGGTTGTCAGAAAAGTTGTTCGCACCGAACTGAGGCCTTGATCATAGAGATGTATTCCCATGCGGTCTACGGGTATGACTTGCGCGATTACCGAGAGGCAGCGCTGCATCGCCGTCACCATGTCGAGGCTGCTGCAGATATGCAGCGTCACCTCCCTGAATAACTCGTTCTCGACCTCCATCTGATCCTCGTTCTCGACTTCCATCAAACCCTCGTTTTGACGATCCTTTTTGATATGTCAGGATTGTCTTATTATGATATTTCGCAAATATACCATTGAATTGCGAAGGGGAGCAATAAAATTCGTTATATTTAGCAATTTATCCAACCGTCTAAAGCTATCTATTTGATATTATGTATTATTTTGTATGGCACGATTTCTGCTAATAAGGTATCTGACAGCAACATAAATAAATTAAGGAGGTAGTCATGAAAAGATTTGTATCAACACTATTGGTAATGACGCTGATCGTCGGCTTTGGCGCCATTGCAGCAACAGGGTTGGGTTATGAGCGGGCTGAGGCGGCCGACTCAGAGGAGGCGACCCAGTCAGCGGAGGCACAGACCTTCCCATCAGAAGGCCCGGCGCTGATATTCGAATGGATCGATTTCGTAGGCCCTGACATAGAATCAAACTGACGGGATAAGGCGGGACGAGTTCGAAGAGGGCCCCGGTTCATCGAGGCCCTCGAAAAGAACGATGGAAGTATGCCGGTCACGCCCTGGCATGAGCACAACGCTTACGGCCACGAACCCCGATGAAAGAAGTGAAGGCTTATCAAAAGCCAGACAAAGAAAGAAGTATTTAGAAAGACCGCCCTTTTCACGCCGACCCAGATTTTGAAACCATCGCGCCTGAGGTAGGCTTGAAACACGAAAAGATTGTGTAATCCTGTTAAATTTTACGGCCTGTTGACATTCGACTTTTTCGTGCTATTTACATGGCACTCGGATGGATGACGCAGGGATAATATTGAGATTGAGGCCAACGCGTCGGACAGCATGATCGAATGTCCTTGACACAAAATTACCTCACTCGTTACACTGATTAAAAAGTATGAAGGCCGGATCGATGTTTTCGATTCATCCCGGCCCGATGACAGGAAGGAAAAAGAATGAACACACGTATGATCGTAAGGCCGGTCCTGGCGAGCGCGATTATTGTTCTAACGTTTTTTTCCGCAGCAGGAGCGCAGGGCGCTGCTTCGGGCGCTACGAAGACGCTCCGCTTCGTTGAGGGGCAGATCAAGACCTCAAACGGTACGAACCACAGCCGGGTCAGCACAGACCTTGCCGGAGGGATCGTCGCCGGGATAAGCACGCAGCTTCTTAACCAGCTCATGGACAGCCTAAGCACAATGCCGCCGGTTCCGTCTGCGGGCGCTCAATCCGGCCCCACCGTTACTCAACCCTCTTCAGGCCAGAACATTATAATAACAACAAATCCGAATACGGGCGTTATAACAATGGCGCCCGCTCAAACACAGCAGACACCCGTTGTCTTAAGCGTAAGCCCGGGCCAGGCTTCAGGCCCGGCCCCTCAGCAAAGCGTATCCAGCGCGGTGATCCAGTCCGAACGGGACAGGATAAAGAACCAATACGCAGTTCCCTATGCAGGGACTGAAGCCCCGATCGGGCTCGGCATAGGGCTCGATACGTTCTTCGTGCCCCCGGGGAAGGAGAACAGCAGGTTCGAATCTGATCTGGAAATTACCTGGGCCTTCACGAAAGAAGAACTCGACCGCTATAATTCCCTGCTTCAGCTTAAGCAGCTTCTGCCGGGGCTTCTGCCCATCGGGGCGATGAAGATGAAAACGGCGAGATCAAGGTATGTGCGGGAGGTCGGCGCCCGCGCGGACCTCGGGGTGGACCTTAAATGGAAAAGCACCTGGCATAACAAGGTGGCGTCCATCAACATCACGGACCTGGGAATGGAGATCAATCAGCAAGACAAAGACAAATTGGGCTATTCGAAGGTTGAGCACAGCGATACGATGAACGTGAGCGATATACCGGGGCTCGTTATGGGGCTTGTGGAGAAGGTGAGCACAAAGCTGGGCTCCAAGGCAGGGAGCGCCGCCGCAAAAGAGGCGGGAGACAGCCTGGCGGAGAAGATATTCGACGAGATGAAGATCGGGGTGCTGGTGACGCAGACAACCTACGACAGGTATGTTACCGTGAAATTAGAGATGACGGCAAAGGACATGACCGGCCAGGTTATGAATAGCGTGAGCCTTGACAAGGATACCCTCACCTTTGACGTTGAAGGCGGCGACCACATACTGCATTTAAGGATCCCGGAGAACTGCCCGCCGATAAAGAGCATAGCCCTCCGCGTAAAAGACGCGACCTACCACTACATGGAGTCGGGCAACGTAGAGCTCGGCATAAGCGCCTCATACATCCCGGTCGAACTGAAAACGGGCAAGCTCACGGAAGGCATCGGCAGGTATTATCCCAACGAGCATAACGTCAAGGCGCGCGACGAGGACAAACCGTCTTTTACGGTCACCGGAGGCATTCTGGCATATGTGCCTTTTCACGGTGTCGTTGTGAGCAATGCGGACCCCGCATTCGGCATAGAAGGGGTAAAAGTGGATCTTTATGCCAAAGACAGGTCATTTCAAAAAACAGAGTACACGCACCCCGATGGGAAATTCTACGGCGATTTTTATGTAGCCAACGATTCGGGGAAGGCGCCGGAGGCCGTCATGGCCGCCTCGAAAGAAGGATACCCTGCGGGCCGCTATACAGCGCAGTTCATCAACAATGCCGACGGGTACAGGATAAGCATGCACCTTTCCCAGGACCAGCTTATCGTCGTGAACGGGAGGGTGCTGGACACGCAGGGGGGGCCCGTCGAGGGGGCAGAGGTGCACGCGACAAAAGGGACAACCGACGTTTGGGTAACGACGGCATCCGACGGCAGGTTCTATTTCAAGATACCGAAAGAGGGAGCAACAACCTTTTCAGCATTCAAGAGCGGATACAATATTCCCGCGGCAGCCAGAACGTTTTCGGCAAACGATACAACGGCGACCGTTGACCTGAAGGCAACATCGCAGATGCTCCCCGGCGTAATAAAGCTGGTCTTCCAGGGGCCGGGCAAGGCTTCTCTGTCAGGCCTTCACGTAAGGCGCGCAAGCGGAGAAGAGTTCAACGTGGGAGCCGGCAGGGACGGCACGGTCAAGATACCTTCCCAGGCGAACGAAACGCTGACATTAAGCGCGCAGGGGTTCACGTTCAATCCTGACAGGGTTACTGCCGCATTCACCGGAAGCCAGCCGGGGCAGGAAAAACAGTTCGATATTGCCGTAAGCCCGTCCTGGGCGAATTCCGTAAGTATCGCACCGCCGGCGGCGACAATTGAGACCGGCGGGATAAATTACAGCGACGGCAGGCAGCAGGAGCGGGTGCAGCTTGCCGCTACCGTAAAGGACATAAGCGGAAACGCCATGAACGGCATCCCGGTAAGATTTGAGGTTGTGTCCAGGACGCAGACGGCGGCGGTCAAATTTTCAAAAGAAGGGGGCAAGCCCGGCTGCGGCTACGGGACAACCGATAGCCAGGGCAAGGCGACCGTGGACGTCGTAGCGTACAATACGCTCGGCACGGCGATGGTGAAGGCAGTAGCGCTCGATAAATATCTCGTTACCGGCAACAGCGGCGATGAACTGTCAAGCCCGGGCACGGCCCAGATAACCATCGTGCCGACGACACGCGTCTCGCAGCCCGCGAAGCCGACAGCGACAGTAAAGGTATATACGAACAGCAAGGCCGTCCTGGGGGTTGCGACGCCGACGGTGGAGAAGGGCGGGGAATTCGTGTTCCATCTTTCCCAGTCCCTGGGAAACCCCGCGGTGTCGCCGTTGAACCCTTCAGGGCAGGTAACCGCCTACACAATAGGCTTTTCAAAGGATAACGCCGCCTGGCAGGAGGAGACGCACGAGGCCGCCCCGCCGCTCAGCATCCCCAGGACCTTTAACGAAAAGGGGAATTACAAGGTAGGGTACAAGGTGCGTGAGACCTGCGCCGGTCAGCAGATCTGGTCGGACAGGGCAGAGGCGCCTTTTAACGTGGTCGAATTTACGCCGCCGGAGGTTGCCCTGACCGTTCCCAATACGACCGGCACGGTCAACCTGCCGCTGAGCTATTCGTTCAATGTGACGGCATCCGCGCAGCTGCAGACCATTGCCTTGACCTTCGGCGACAACGACATGGACATCGTCCTCGATCCGGGGCTTTTAAGCGGCAGGACGTCATGGTCCGGAAGCTTCCACCACGTTTACAGGAATACCGGGAGCTACACGATGCGTCTTGCGGCAGTTGACAAGAATTCCAGGTCAGCGGAGACGACGAAAAATATAACCGTTCAGTCGGTCGCAGCCCTCAACGATACCGTTGCGCCGACGGGAAGCGTCAGCATCAACAACGGGGCTGCCACAACGAATATACGGGGGGTGATGCTCCGCATAACCGGGCAGGACAATTCAGGCGGATCAGGGATATACAGGTTCAGGGTATCGAATGATGGGACCAGTTGGAGCGCGTGGAACAGCATCAACTTCGCGGACGATGTCCCGCAGCCGGGCATATCCAAGGATTACACCTGGCAGCTTTCTGAAGGGGCGGGGACGAAGACCATATATGTACAGCTCAAGGATGCAAGCGAGAATGTATCCAGCGTATTTACCGGCACGATCCAGCTTCAGGCAGCGGGCCTGCAGGTTTCCGGGAGCCTGCCGCCGCCGACGGTTACGGACACCTTTTACACGAATGCGCCTGCCCCGCACGGCAGCATATCAATAACAGCACGGCAGGGCAACAATATCTCAGCGTCATTCTCCGCCACAAACGACTGGGCCATCGGCATCAACCAGATGGCGCTGTCTTTTGACGGCACGAACTGGACCGGCTGGATGCAGTTTGAAACAAATAAACAGATAGACCTGACAGGACATCTTGATGCGACAAAGCTCTATGTGACCTATGGCGACAGGGCAGGGGGGAAAAGCCCGGCCTATTCAGCCGATATACCGGCGGCGCCCCAGGCGCAGACATCTCAGGCAGCGGCGCAGCAAAGCGGGCAGGCCCAGGCCCAGGCGGCTTCACCCTCAGCATCGCAGGCGCAGGCGGCCCCGTCCGGGCAGGCGGCCCCGTCCTCTGCCGGGCAGATGCGGACAACAGGCAGCACTGCCGCTGCTGCGCAGAGACCTTCAGAGGAAAAGAAGCAACTGCCCAGGGAAGCCGTCAAGGAAGAGACAAAAAAGGAACAAAGAATCGATCTGATGATCGAAGGAATAAGGGTTGCCCCGAACGTATCTTTGGGGCAGAGAACCGAAGTGGAGGTCAGCGTAAGAAATAATTCGAACGCGGAGATAAAGGATTGCCGGATAACCTTTTCCAGCGAAGACGGAACGACGAAGAGCGAAAGAGCCTCCTTGTTTCCGCAGGGGAGGGAAAGGGTGAGATTCGAGTGGACGCCCCGTAAGGACGGGAGGCAGAAGATATCCGCTGCCCTGGAATATAAAGAGGATGTGAACGCTGCCAACAACCAGGCCAGCGAGACGGTTGACGTAAAAGGCAAAGAGAAAGAGGAAATAAATGTCTCCCTGGTTGATATAAAGCTGCCTCAGGCCCTTGTTGTGGGACAAAAGCAGAGCGTAGAGGCGACGGCAAAGAATGATACGGCGACGGACGTAAAGGGATGTACGGCGAGATTCGAGGCAGAGGACGGCTCTTCTGATCGCCAACGCGTTGACCTGAGGGCCCGCGCGTCCGAAAACATCCGGTTTTCATGGACGCCCCGCCGTGACGGCAGAAATAAGATCAATGTGATGATCGAATGCAAGGAAGATGATAATACGAAAAACAATTCCCTTTCCAGGACCGTTGAGGTGAAACCGGCTGAAGGGAAGATGAAAAAGTTAAAATAAGCGGCTATCGGCAGCCAGCTTTCAGCCGATATCGTGGAAAGTGGAACGTGAGAAGTGAACGGTTTGCTGCGAGTTGTTTTGATCGGGCTCAGACTGTAGAAAAACTATAATTGTGGTATAATATAGATTATGAAGAAAAGGCTTTTGCTTGTCCTTGTTCTCGCCGTATCTCTTTCGCTGGCCCTTCCTTCGGCATCCTATGCCCGGCATTACAGGTACTACCGAGGGTGCGGTGGGTGCTGGAACGGCTGGGGCGTCGGGGCTGCGATCGCGGGAGGGGTAATTGTCGGGGCGGTCGTCGGTAATATCATAGCCCACAGCGCTGTCTACGCCCCGCCGCCGCAAAGGGTGTATTATGCCCCCCGGCCAAATGTGGCCTATGCCTACCCGGACCCGGAGTTTGTTGCCAGATACAGCCAAAGGAGATCTCCCGGTGAATGGGTTACCGTTCCGGGCCAATCGGTCGGCGGAAAGTGGGTTCCGGAACATAAGGTTTGGGTGCCATCACAAACAAGGTAGCCCTCCCCCTCACCCTGACCCTCTCCCGCCAGGGGAGAGGGAATAATGTTGCAATGGCCCTCTCCCGCCAGGGGAGCGGAAATAACGATGCCCCGACGAAGAGCTTCGGGGAATCCGTTGATTGACAGCATGATCACGCGAAGGTACTTCCTGAGGTTCCTTGCCGGGTTGCCGTTTTTGACAGGGCTGCCCTTCGGCCTGCCCAAAGTATGGGCGCAAGCGCCGGTGAACGGCAAGGTTTCCCCTGGGATGCATATCGGCCGGACATTCTCGGGCGAAGAGCTCCACTACGACATCGCCTTCTGGCTCCTCAGCAAGGTCGCTGTCGTGAAGATGACCTTTGCCCCCGGCGCCGGGGAGGGCATGTATGTGTCTACGCTTCAGGGGGAGACGGTGGGCCTGACGGGGTTTGTCACCCGCAACCGCACAGACACGTACCGTGCGGTGATGGAGGAGATCGACGGGGGAAGGCGCCTCAGGTCCGTTTCCTTTGAGGAGCAGGTGCGGATAGGAAAAAAGACAAGGAAGCGCACGCATACCTTTGACCATGTGAACCGGAAGTGGGTCGAGCGGAATGTCCGTATGAGCGGGGCTGCCAGTGAAGAAGCGCATATCATCCCGCCGGATAAGGACTATAACGACTTCCTTACCGCTTCATACAATTTCCGGTACGGCGTCTATGGAGCTGTGGAAAGAGGGAGCACATACCGCGTGCCGGTCTTCCCAAAAAAAGATGTTGAAGCATATGATGTGAAGGTAATCTCAAAAGCTGAAGAAGAGAGCCTGAGGGAACGCATATCAGCGCCACACGGCGGCGAATACCGCATCGAGCTTGCAATGGACCCAGAGGTCGTACATTCCGAGCGGGGCCTCATCAAGGGGTGGCTTGCGAAGGAGCTCTACCCGGTGGAGGGCATGATGGAGGACGTCTTTCTCTTCGGAGACGTCCGGGGAACCCTAAAGAAAAGGATCAAACCGGACCTTTCATGACGGATGCGTTGCATCCGATCGTAGCGCAGAATTACATGAACCTTTCGAAGCGCTCCCGCGTTGCCTTGCAGACAGGGCAGGCATCCGGGGGCTGTTCCCTGGCGCAGAGGTAGCCGCAGACCCTGCACCGCCAGACGGGATAGGGGAGGCCTGCGAGATCGCCCCTCATATTTCGCGTGGAAGGCGTCCTTTGCTGTTGCCTCTCTTCCAGGGCCGGCCTTCTTTCAGGGATGGATGTCAGGCGTTTTTCGCCTTTTAACATTGCCCTTGACACGTAGAGGGCGCAGTAACAGGCGCCGTATTCATCGAGGTCGGGGTCCCTGTAATCGCAGGGGCATATGATGTCGAGGTCGTCCTCTTTCGTTCCTGACGATAGCCTGCACGGACATGACGGGTACCCGTAGCGCATCCGGTTTACGATAAGGCTTCTTACAAGGTCTTTTGCAAACTCGCTGTCGGGGTTGAGAGAGTAGCCCGATGCCTTTGCATCGGCGTTGAGCTTCTCAAAGAGGTCGTCAACCTCCTCCCGGCTTATTTCTTCTGTGCTGCTCATAACCCGACAGCCTCCCTGATCTTGTCCTCATCAAACCCGACGACGCATCGCTCGCCGTTGACAACGAGGGATGGAAAAGAGCAGCGCGGATTCCACCGCCTGATCTCTTCAAGGGTCTTTTCTTTCTCGTCGCCTTCAAGGCTGTCCACGTCTATGTAATCGTAGCCGATGCCCTGCTGCTGGAGAAATAATTTTGTCCTCTTGCACCAAATGCAAGTGCTCAGGGTGTAAAGCATAAGGTTTGCCTTCCTGTCCCCGTCAACATGCTGTATGCCCATGTTCGCCTCCTTTTTCATTATAGAGCAGCTTGGCGATGGTTGCAATCAATAGATTCCTCCACAACATTATCCCCGCTCCCCTTGCGGGAGAGGGCCAGGGAGAGGGGGAAAGGATAAGGGAAATATTGAACAAAAGGATCGAAAAGGGTATTGTATTATTGTGAGAACGAGCAGGATGACAACCCTTTATATTGCATTGATCGCCGCAGCCCTCTTTCTGGCGGGGTGCGCATCGCAGGGGCCCGTGCTCTATCCGAACGCTTATCTTAAAAGGGTAGGTGAAGAGCAGGCGCGGCGGGACATCGCTGACTGCGAGAGGCTGGCCGACGAGTACGCCGGATCCGGCGAAGGCGCCCAGGTCGCAAAAAGTACGGCGGCAGGCGGCGCCGGCGGCGCCGTGGTGGGCACCGCGGTCGGCGCGGTGACCGGCGACATCGGAAGAGGTGCAGGTGTCGGCGCTGTCGCCGGGGCAGCCAGCGGGCTTGTCAGAGGCGTGTCGAAGGCGTCACAGCCGGACCCGGTCTACAAGAACTTTGTCAACAAGTGCCTACGCGACAAGGGTTACGAACCGATAGGGTGGAAGTAAGCGTTCGGCGAGAAAGGCAGCTAAAAGCGGAGAGCAGAATACAGGTCTTACAGGACCTGTTAAACATATATTCTGTTTTAGCGAGTTCGCGAGCCGGGTACCCGCTTGCGGGTGCGGTTGTCTCCGGCAGCTTTGCTGCAGGAGGGGGCGACGTGAGCCCCGGAAAATTGTCAGCAGATCTGGGGGGCGCCGCAGGACAGCACCTGCGTTTCCCTGCTTTTGTCCCTGAACACCGTTGTTCCCTTCAGCCCCATCCGGTAGGCCTCAAGGTAGATGTGAAGTATCGTCTCCGGGCTTGCATCTTCGGGCAGGTTGATCGTCTTTGAGACAGCGTTGTCTACATGGCGCTGGAAGACCCCCTGGATCGCAAGGTGGCAGCGGGGAGCGACCTGGTAGGCTGTCCTGAAAAGCCTTGTTATTATCGTCTGAGCATTTGGAGCGTGGCGCATCTGCTCATACAGGGGATCAACAACATCGACATTTAATCCCCCGAAGAGCATCCGCGAATACCGTACATCGTATATGGGCTCGATCCCGCTCGATGTCCCGGCAATGATGCTCAGGGTGCCCGTAGGCGCTATTGTCGTTGTCGTCGCGTTCCTCTGCGGGAGGTTCCTCTTTTCCCATATGCTGCCCTTGTAATTCGGGAAGACGCCGCGCTCCTCTGCAAGCACGCGCGACGCTGCCTTTGATTCCTCTTCGATGAAACCCATTACCTTTTCGCCCGTTTGCTCTGCCTCGGGAGAATCATAAGGGATGCCGAGGGCGATCAGCATGTGTGCAAACCCCATGACCCCGAGCCCTATCTTTCTGTTGCCCTTTGTAACGGCGGCTATCTCGGGGAGGGGGTATCTGCTCACGTCGATGACGTCGTCGAGGAACCGTACTGCATTGTGCGTCAGGCGCTTCAGCATCTCCCAATCGATGCGGCCGCCCTTTACGACCCTGACAAGGTTGATGGAGCCGAGACAGCACGATTCATAGGGGAGAAGCGGCTGTTCACCACATGGATTTACCGCTTCGATCTCTCCCATGTGAGGCGTCGGGTTTGCCCTGTTGATGGTATCAATGAAAAGGACCCCCGGTTCCCCTGCCGTCCATGCGGATTCAGCGATGAGCGCGAAAAGCCTTTGCGCTTTGACTGTTTTGACTGCTTTCCCTGTCCGGGGATTGACAAGCGGGAAGTCCTGATCCTTGATGTACGCCTCCATGAATGCGTCGGTAACGGATACCGAGAGGTTGAAATTATTCAGCTCCCGGAGATTTTTTTTCACTGTTATGAATTCCTCTATGTCGGGGTGGTCGATCCGCAGGATACCCATGTTGGCGCCTCTCCTGGTGCCCCCCTGCTTTATGACCTCCGTTGCCATGTTGAAGACCCTGATGAAGGATACGGGGCCGCTCGCCGCGCCCATCGTTGAGGCTACAATATCGTCCTTCGGCCTTAGGTGTGAAAAGGAGAAGCCGGTGCCGCCGCCGGTCTGGTGGATCCGTGCGGTCTCTTTGACGCTGTCGAAGATGGAATCGAGGGAGTCTTGGACGGGCAGGACAAAGCAGGCAGAAAGCTGGCCGAGATCCCTGCCCGCGTTCATCAGGGCAGGAGAGTTGGGGAGGAATTCGAGGCCGGACATCATGCGGTAGAACTCTTCTTCCGCCTTTTTAGGGTCCCCGCCCTTGTAGTTCTCCTCTGCGCCCGCAATAGCCTGCGCCACCCTCCTGAACATGCCGTCAGGGCTCTCAACGGGATTGCCCGCCTCGTCTTTTATGAGGTATCGTTTATTCAGGATAAGGGTGGCGTTCCGGCCAAGCATGTTCGCTCTCTCCTTTTCTACATAGTAATGACTTGCATAGGGAGTGTCAATACATCAGCTATCAGCGATCAGCACACAGCCGTCAGCTGAAACAAAAAAGGCTTTATGCTGATGGCTGAAAGCTGATCGCTGATAGCTTCTTCAGCGGTCTTATCTTTGCCGCGTCGGGATTGAGCCAGTGAAGGGGAGGTTTTCCCATGAGGACGTTCAGGAGGTT
>JAKQBZ010000036.1 GCA_029559435.1 Deltaproteobacteria bacterium
TTGTGGAAATGTGTGTTGCTGCCAGAGGTTCCTGAACAACTTCTCCATAGTATCCATAAAAATGGTAAAGGAGCAGGGCCTGGCGCTGAACCCGTCAAAGATTTCGGGAATCTGCGGACGGCTGATGTGCTGCCTCGCTTACGAGTACAACACTTACGTGGACTGCAAAAAAGGCTTCCCGAAAGTAGGTAAAAGGGTGACTGTCCCGCAGGGGGAAGGCAAGGTTGTGAAGCATAATACCCTGAACTTCACGGTCACAGTTCACCTCGACGACGGGAAAGAGGTCACGCTGCCTTTGAAGGATATAGTAAAATGAACAAACAATTACCTAAGCACAATAACCAATCACCAATAACCAAGCTCCAATTAATCACCAATACCCAATATTCAATAATCAAACGGAGGCCTCCTTATATCTTCTCATTTTGGGTATTTGGTCATTGGTTATTGGGTATTATCTGGTGATTGATGTTTGGTTATTGGTTATTTTCTTTTATTTTGGAGACGGTAGATGAATAAAACATACTATATAACGACCCCTATCTATTATATCAACGACGTCCCCCACATCGGCCACGCCTACACGACCATTGCGGCAGATATCATGTCGCGCTACAAAAGGCTCTGCGGGTATGACGTCTTCTTTCTCACGGGCACCGACGAACACGGCCAGAAGGTTGAAAAGGCTGCGGAACAGCATGGGGTCAGCCCCAAAGAGCTTGCCGACAGGATGGTCCACAGGTTCACAGACCTATGGCAGGCGCTTAATATTTCCAATACGGGCTTCATCAGGACAACGGAAGAGCGGCATAAAAAGGTGGTCCGGCATATGTTCGAAAAGGCCTATGAAAACGGCGATATCTATCTCGGCGAATATGAGGACTGGTACTGCGTCCCCTGCGAGAGCTACTTTACCGACCTCCAGCTCAAGGACGGGCTTTGCCCTGACTGCCTCAGGAAACCGGAAAAGCTGAAAGAGGAAAGCTTTTTTTTCAGGATGTCTAAATACACGGACAGGCTTATGCGCCTCCTGGAAGAAAAGAAGGATTTTGTCATGCCCGAGATCAGGTACAACGAGGTCGCAAGCTTTGTAAAAGGCGGCTTGCGGGACCTAAGCGTAAGCAGGACAAGCTTCTCCTGGGGCATCCCCGTGCCGGTGCAGAAAAAGCATATTATCTATGTCTGGTTCGACGCGCTCACAAATTATATCACGGGTGTCGGTTTTCTCGAAGACCAGGACAAGTTCAACAGGTACTGGCCGTGCGATGCTCACCTGATAGGGAAAGACATACTGCGATTTCATGCTGTCTACTGGCCGAGCTTTCTTATGTCCCTCGGCGTGGAGCCGCCGAAGCATGTCTTTGCGCACGGCTGGTGGACCATAGAAGGACAAAAGATGTCCAAGTCCCTGGGCAACGTTGTCGATCCCTACGAGATCGTGAAAGCCTACGGAGTCGATGAATTCAGGTTTTTCCTCTTCAGGGAAGTGCCCTTCGGGTCTGACGGGGATTTTTCCCGCCATGCCATCATACACAGGATCAACGGTGACCTCGCAAATGACTTCGGAAACCTTACAAGCAGAAGCGTTACTATGATAGGAAAATTTCTCCAGGGAAAGATAGAGAGGCCTGAGAAGAAAGGCGGCACGGACGAATATGTTGAAGAAAGCGTGAGGAAGCTTGTCGACGACTACCAGAGAGAGATGGAGGTCTTTGCGTACCACAAGGCACTGCATAACGTTTTCGAGATCATATCTATCCTCAACAAGTATATAGACTCCGAGGCCCCGTGGAAACTCTCCAAAGAAGGCGACGTAAGGATCAAGACGGTGCTCTACAACATCTGGAACAGCTTGCGGATCGTGTCAATGCTCCTCTACCCCTTCATGCCGCAAAAATCAGAGGTCATCAGGAAGGCCCTCGGCATGGGAACGTCTTTTCAGGAGGTTCTTTTCGACAACGAAAAGCAGTTCTACCACCCCGATGACATATCGCGCATCGACAAGATAGCTCCCATCTTCCCGAGGATAGAGGGCTGACATGCCTTTTGTCGCTTTGCAAAACACCCTTGCAAAGGTCCTGAAAGAAAAGAAGATAACAGGAGACCTGGACCTATTCAGGATCTTCCCGATGTGGAGCGATATCGTAGGAGAGAAAACAGCGCAGCATACAAGGCCTGCCAGAATAAGGGGCCCTATCCTCTACATTGAGGTTGACGACCCCATGTGGCTTACGCAGCTAAAATATATGAAGGATGATATCCTTGAAAAGATAGATATGAAGATCAAGCAAGGTGCTTTCAAAGACCTGCGCTTCTTCCTAAAGCAAGCCGGCTGAACCATCTTGCTCATTCATCCTAATAAATAACCAATCACCAATAACCAAGATCCAATTAATCACCAATACCCAATATTCAATAACCAAACAAAACCTGCGGGAACAGCTTCTCGTTTGGGTATTCGGTCATTGGTCATTGGATATTATTTGGTGATTGATATTTGGTTATTGGTTATTCAATGTGTCGTATTCTTGCTATCTCTGACCTTATAGCGTCCAGCACTGTTCTATAGGGGATCTTATGTTCGTCCGAGATCCGCTTCACGTCGTCAAACTCGATGTGTGTCTTGATAAGCATTCCCCTTGCATCGTAGCCGCGCTTGATCCTTACAGGGCCAAAGGACGTCTCTATGGATCGCTCTTCTCTCTTCAGCACCCTTCTGTGTTGTCTGATCATTCTCATCCCGAAGGTCGTCGTCTCCTGAAAGATCTTTTCAACTAAGCGCTGCACATTATCTGCGGCGGCCGTAACAGAGAGCCTCACGCCCAGCCTTCCTTTTTTCATATAGACCGGGAAATAGAGGGCGTCAAGAGCGCCTTCCTTGCGAATCCTCTCGGCGACCGCCCCTGAATATTCCATCTCCATGTCATCGAGGTCGGCCTCGATGAGCCACACCTCTTCATCCGATTCAGGCTCATCGCTGTCGCCTATGAATATCCTGAGAGCGTCCGGCTTGTCTGTCGCGTAGGATCCGATCCCATGCCCGATCCTCTCTATGGTAAATGGCGGGGCAGCGCCCCTGCCCTTCGCGTAATGCCTCACGATAGACGCACCGGTAGGCGTTGTCAGCTCCAGCGGCTCGTCAACAAAGAAAACGCTGCGGCCGCCGAGGATCTCCAGTGTTACCGGGGGTGGATTCGGTATGATCCCGTGCGATGTCCTGATGGTCCCGCGCCCAAGCGGAACAGGCCCACAGAATACCCGGTCAATACCGAAATAGCGCATGCCCTTTGCTACAGATACGAGGTCGATCAGGGTGTCGATGTGGGAAAGCTCGTGGAGGTGGACGTCGTCCTTCGTCGTTCCGTGAACCTTCGCCTCTCCATTCAAAATAATATCGAGCATGCCCCGCGCATCCCTTTTGACAGCGTCTTCAGCGTCCAGCCCATCAATGGCGTCTTCCATCTCCCTCACGGTCAGGTGCCGGTCGCTCTCCCCGATTTCAAGATGAATGCCCTTTATAATCCCCTGCGCCTTCTGCACGGGGGCCATAGAAGGCAGCACGAAAGGGAACTTCCGGAGCGTGTCCTCCAATTCACCGAACGGCAATCCTGCGTCAATAAATGCGCTTACCATCATGTCGCCGCTTATGCCGAATATGGGATCTATATATAGTATCTTCATAGGCGGTTTATAAGCGTTGCAAAGTACGCAGCGCCGAATCCGTTATCGATATTGAAGACCGAAACCGTAGAACAGGAATTGAGCATGGCGAGAAGCGCCGTAAGCCCGCCAAAGCTTGCACCGTAGCCAATGCTCGTCGGGACTCCGATCACGGGCACACCCACAATGCCTGCAACAATGGACGGCAAAGCCCCTTCCATTCCCGCGGCGACGATGATCACCCTCGCCTTTTCCAGCGCCCCGATATTCTGGAGCAGCCTGTGAATTCCCGCCACTCCCACGTCGTAAAGCCTTTCCGTGTTGTTCCCGAAGAACATGGAGGTAATATATGCCTCCTCGGCGACCTTTATGTCGCTTGTCCCTGCGGATACGACCAGGACAGTGCCCTTGCCCTCTACGGCGCTGTCTTCCTTTATATAAAAACAACGGGCCTCTTCGCTGTATTTTCCTGAACGGAACCTCCCGCACAGCTTTTTTCCGGCAGCCTTATCTATCCTTGTCACAAGCACATCGAGGCCTTGTTTTCTCATCGATCCCACAACATCAAAGATCTGCTTCAGGCTTTTTCCTTCTCCGAAGACGACCTCCTGCATGCCCTTGCGCACCATTCTGTGATGATCGATCTTGGTGTGATCCAGGTCCTCAAAGGGCATATGTTTTAATCGGTCGTACGCCTCCTCTGCCGTCACCCTGCCGTCCTTGACATCCGCCAATAATTTTTTGATCTTTCTATCCACAATAACTCCCAATATTCAATAACCAAACACCAATCACCAACCAATATTCAATAACCAATGGCCGAATACCCAAGTAAGAAATAATACCGGAAGGCTTTTGTTTGGTTATTGAATAGTGGGTATTGGTGATTAATTGGAGCTTGGTTATTGGTATTTGGTTATTCATGCTATGCATAGCTATTCTGCCATAAAAGCATGCTTGACAATCTGCACGCCGTTGCCGTCTATTCCGACGACATCAAACCTTACCTTTTTGTCGAAGCACTTGTGGTCTTTTAAATAGTACATCGCGGACCTGATAATATGCCTCTTTTTCTTCCCGTCCACGGCGCTGAGGGACATAAGATAATT
>JAKQBZ010000038.1 GCA_029559435.1 Deltaproteobacteria bacterium
CTACCTTCCAAGGATGCGCTTCAGTGAGGGCGATACAAAAAAGGTAAAGGCAGCCACAGAAGAATACCTGACATCGATCAGAACCTATCCTGACCAGTGGAATTCCCACTACAACCTCGGGAATTACTACCTGAATCAGGGCAATCTGTCCTCCGCGGTTTCAGCGTATGAGAAGGCCCTCGCCTTTGAGCCGGGCGCGATACTGCCGCTTATCAACATGTCGATCGCCTATGCGCGCACCGGGGACAACGCTAAGGCCGAGGAAGCCCTCGGGAAGGCCCTCGACCGTGAACCGTCGAATGCCGAGGCGAACTTCAACATGGGGCTTATCAAGGCAGAGAAAGACGACTATGCCGGGGCGGAAAAATACTTCCTGGCAGCCCTGAGATCTGACCCTCAGATGCCGCAGGCAGCATACAACCTTTGCGTCATACTCTCAAGGGGCCGCTTAAATGAAGCCCTTCCATACTGTCAGAAGGCTGTCGAGATCCTCCCCTATGAGCCACGGTACGCCTACACCCTCGCCTTTTACAAAAACCGGCAGGGAGATGCAGCAGGGGCGACAAAGATCCTTCAGGACACCATCAAGCAGCAGCCCTTTTACGGGGATGCGTACATACTGCTTGGCGAGATCTATGAAAAACAGGGCAAGGCATCGGACGCCAGAACCCTTTACCTTGAGGGGCTCACAAAAAATGCCATACCTTCCTCTTACCGCCAACGCTTCAGCGAGAGGCTGAAGGCATTAACTCCGCCGGACAAGCCCGGAAAACAGTAAAATATGCCCCCTCACCCTGCCCTCTCCCGCGAGCCCTCAAAGCACTTCCCCCTTCGGTATTACAACGACGCCATCGTCGGAGACATAAAAACGTTTTCTATCCTTATCGAGATCGTACCCGATCCTCATGCCGTCCGGCACCCTGACTCCCTTGTCGATGATAGCCTTCTTCACCCGCGCTCGCATTCCGACAACAACGTCATGGAAGAGAATGGACTCGCACACTTCAGCGTAGCTGTTTATGCGAACGCCGGGAGAAAGCACTGATTTTATTACCTTGCCGCCGCTGATAATAACCCCGCTGCATATGATAGAATCCAGCGCCTTTCCCGCCCGGCCTTTTTCTTCGTCGGCAAAGACCGTCTTCGCGGGCGGGTATTGCCCTTCATAGGTTCGTATGGGCCAAGTTTTGTCATAGAGGTTGAAAACAGGGTTCACAGATGCGAGGTCCATGTTCGCACGCCAGTACGCATCTATTGTGCCTATATCCCTCCAGTATGCCGCGTCTTTGTTCTTGCCCGCGCCAAACCTGTACACGTACACCCTGCGATCGGGATACATATAAGGCACGATATCCCTTCCGAAATCATGGGAGGTATCGCGCCGGGCATCGTCATTCAGGGCCTTGATCAATACGTCCCTGTTAAAGATATAGACACCCATCGAAATGAAGGCCCTGTCAGGTTTTCCTGGAATCGGCCTGGGGTTTTCCGGTTTTTCTTCAAACCCGCACACCCGCCCATCGCCATCCACCTCAATAGCGCCAAACCGCGAGGCCTCCGCGATATCCACTTCTATGGCAGAGATTGTCAGATCTGCCTTCTTTTTCTGGTGATGCCTTATAAAATGGCCGTAATCCATTTTATAGATATGGTCTCCGGAGAGGATTATGACGTGTTCGCAGTCAACCTGCTCGAGATGGTATACATTCTGAAAAACGGCATCAGCCGTTCCCCTGTACCAGTCCTCCCCAACCCTCATTTGCGGCGATAGGTGCGATACAAACTCGCCGAGTTCCGGGTTCAGTATGCTCCATGCGTCTCTTGTATGCCGTATAAGCGAATGTGATTTATACTGCGGAAGGACAAAGATCTTTCTTATGCCCGAGTTTACGCAGTTGCTTAATGTAAAATCGATTACCCGGTATTTGCCGCCGAAGGGGACAGCGGGCTTTGCCCTGTCTTTTGTCAATCCGTAAAGGCGGGTGCCGACGCCGCCGGCGAGCACAAATGCAACGGCGCTATGAATAAGCCTCGATTTCATCTCTCCTCTTCTTACATTAATAGCACAAATCAATAAAAAATAAACCACCCCGCGGCACGCTGCGGGGAATCATCCGGCCGGATTGAATTATTTTCTTGAACGGATATGTTACTTGTTGTATTG
>JAKQBZ010000040.1 GCA_029559435.1 Deltaproteobacteria bacterium
ACCTTTCTGTCTTCCTTCTCACGATGAATTCAGCATCGGTCAGGTCAAGGGAGACCTTCCATTTTTTTATGTCCTTTATTATCGCGCCTATCTTTTCAAGGTCAACGTCGTCTTTTTGAAACTCATTTTTGGTCGATGAAAGAAGGGCATGCCCCGCTGCAGTCTGAAAGATCTTCGGCACGGGCATCCCGGCTTCCTGTAAAAAACCCATCAGTATGCGATCATTATCGAAGATCTTCTGATAGACCCTCTCGTAGCCTTCGATCGTTTCGCGCAATATGACCTGCAGCACCTCTCTTTGCTTATCGAGGAAGAGGTGCACCAGCGAATAATTATGCATCCCGAAATTGGTATCCATGAGATGGATGATCTTTGCTACGTCTCCATGCTCAAAGGCATCCGCGATCTCCCGCTTCATCGTGCCGTAAGGCTGGTCGCCTAGAAAGGACCTCACGCCGCCGTGAAAGATGTGGCCCCCAAGATACAATGTGCAATAGCTGATGTCCTCAGCATCGCCTGTTATCTTTGAGGAAACAGTTATTTTCCCGACGTTCAGCCTTTTATCGCCGGATCGGATCGATCCGCGGTCCTTCCTTTGGACGGCATAGCTGAACACGTCGGCATCATCGGGATATTCCTCGATCACCGAACTTACCGCATAGTGGACTGCCACCTTCTTAAGGTCAACCATGGCAGGCTTCACGAACCTTTCGTATATTTCGGCTCCGTCGCCATGCTCCTGAATGTTGCTTTTAGCGTTTTTCAGTCTTTTTACGAATTCCGGTTCTATATCGCTCCCGGATATTTCCCCGGCGAGCTGAATTGCCCTGGCGGCGTATTTGAGTATCTGTATTGTCTCGATGCCTGAAAGCTCGTCGAAGAACCAGCCGCAGCTTGTGTACATAAGCATGGCATGCTTTTGCATTTCGAGTAGCTTAAGGACGGCTATTTCATCGTCGCTGGCCAGATCGCGCATTTTATGCTTCCCGATAAAACCGTTGAACTTGCCCCGGGAACGATCAAGCATAATCCCGATATAATCGTTCCGGGCTTCCCATGGGTCCTTCAGGTATTTTCCTGCGTTCTCTTCGTAGGTCGCGAAGAGAATATCTCTCAGCCAGTCGAGCGCCTCACGCAGCGGAGCCCTCCACGACTGGTTCCATTCAGGAAACCCGCCAGAGCTGCATCCGCAGTCGCTTCTCCATCTCTCTATGCCGTGGTAACAGCTCCACGAGGTGTTTTCAAGGATCTGCACCTCGTGGGAAGGCAAGTGCCTTGCGAGGTATTCCCCGTAGTTGGTGCACCGCGCGAGCCCTTTTCTCTCAATGTATTCAAGGGCATATGTGAGGGCCATCTCGCCAAATGTGTGATGGTGCCCGTATGTTTCACCGTCTGTTGCGATGTTGAGGAGCTGCGGCCGTTTCCTGATGTCGGAAAAACCGGTGAGCAGGCGGGCGGCAAAGGCCTCACCGCTATCGAGCAGCTTTTCGAAAGCAACCGCCCTGGATATAGGGCCGTCATAAAAAAATATATTGATCGTGCGGCCCGAAGAAAGCCTCAGGAGGTATGCCCGCGTCGGATCTATCCGCCCGTTGCTGACATCTTTCCATTTGCCCGTTCCCGTCTTCCTTACCCTGGAAGCCTGGTGGGGGGCAAGGATAACGAAAAGGATCCCCTGTTCTGCAAGGATTTCCAATGTTTCCAGGTCAACCGCTGTTTCCGGCAGCCACATGCCCTCAGGAAACCGCTTGAACCTGTATTCAAAATCTTTTATGCCCCATATGACCTGGGTTCTTTTATCCTGCGGGTGGGCCAGGGGCATGATAATGTGGTTATATGCCTGGGCGATCGCATTTCCGTGACCTGACATTCTTTTTAAGCTTTCTTTGTCCGATTCAAGTATTGTGCGATATACCTCGGGAGATCTTTGCTCCATCCAGGACAGGAGCGTGGGGCCGAAATTAAAACTCATTTTGGAATAATTGCTTACGATCTCCATAATGCGCTTATCGCCGTCGAGAATGCGCGATGCGGAATTAGGCGCATAACATTCAGCGTTTATTCTTTCGTTCCAGTCGTGGAACGGATATGCGGTATCCTGCACCTCGATCGCTTCAAGCCAGGGATTTTCCCGCGGGGGCTGATAAAAGTGGCAGTGAATACATATATATCGATCCATAATTCTCCAGTTTTTATACTTTCCGGTAGACAACCGCGCTCCATGGGTTCAGCGAAACAGGTGCGCTGCCGTTGCATGACTCTACCACCCGGCCTGCCGTCTCCGGGGCGGTGCCTCCCCACTCCTGAGAAGAAGAGTCGAGCATTTTCCTCCATGTGCCTTCTTTTAAACGGGGCGAGATAGACGCCGCCCCCTCGTGAAAATTATAAAAACAGACCACTTCGTCCCCGCCGGCCGATCGGTGTACGGAAAGGCATTTATCTTTTGCAAACCCCTTTATTTCCATTGTTTTTTTCGAGATATTTCTCAGGGGAGGGGTCGCCTTGCGCATGCCGATCAGGTGCCTGTAAAATTTGTGGAGTATTCTGTGCTCCCCCTGCAGGCGAAGATCGATGTTTAAAGTGGAGGCAAGGAACGTGCTTTCTTCCTGGGGATCGGCGATAGGGCCGTCCCATCCAAAGGAAGAAAATTCTTCCATCCTCCCTCTTTTTATCGCTTCAATAAGGGCCGCATCGGAGTGGTGCACAAAGTAATTGAACGGCGCCGTTTCCCCATACTCTTCCCCCATAAATAAAAGTGGAATGAAAGGCGACAGGATCACTGCGGCGGCGGCAAGCTTGAGCTTCTCCAGCGAATGTTCCCGGCCGAGCCTGTCGCCGCGTTTCCGGTTGCCGACCTGGTCATGGTTCTGAGAGAACACGACAAACTGCTCCGCCGGCCTTCTCTTCGAGGAATTGCCGTGCCTGCGTTTTCTATACGCGGAATACTGGCCTGAATAAACAAACCCCTCGCGGTATGCCTTGATCAGATGGGACAGTTTCCCGAAGTCCTGGTAATACCCGTCCGATTCCCCTGTAATGAGCGTATGGAGGGCGTGGTGGAAGTCATCGTTCCACTGTGCATCGACCCCGCAACCGCCTGCCCCGTGCGGATCGATCACCCGCACGTCGTTGAGGTCGCTTTCGGCCATTACATATACCTTTCTCCCGAGTCCGGCAGCCTTAACGTGTACTGCCTGCGATAATTCTTTGAGGATATGGGTAGCGCTCAGGTCATATATGCCATGTATTGCGTCGATCCTGAGGGCATCGATATGGTATCGCGAAACCCAGTGCAGGGCGTTGCTGACGAAGTAGTCCCGCACCCCGTCGCTATATGGGCCGTCAAAGTTTATCGCATCTCCCCACGGTGTCCTGTACCGGTCAGTAAAATAGGGGCCGAAATCTCCAAGATAATTTCCCTCGGGCCCCAGGTGGTTGTAGACTACGTCGAGAACGACCGCAATGCCCGCTTTATGGCATTCGTTGACCAAGAGCTTCAGCCCGTCGGGCCCCCCATAGGAATTTTGAGGAGCAAAAGGATACGTCCCGTCATATCCCCAGTTTCTTTCGCCGGGAAATTGCGCAACAGGCATGACCTCTATTGCAGTAATGCCGAGATCCTTGAGGTAGGACAGACGGGAAAGGATGGCCTCAAAGGTGCCGTCGCGGGTAAAGGTGCCGACGTGGAGCTCGTATAGCATGTAATCAGAGAGCGGCATGCCTTTCCAGCCGTCGTCCTCCCAGGCGAACGACCCGTGGTCAACCAACTGGGATGGGCCGTGTACTCCCTGCGGTTGAAAATTGGACGCCGGGTCGGGCCTGTCAATCGCGTTGTTGATCCTGTAATAATAGAGAGCGCCCGGGAACGTGTTTTCGGCAATGCCTTCCCAGTATCCCTTTGCATCTTTTTCCATCGGCAGCAACGGCGCCGCGGAGTTCAGCATCACTACTGAAACTTCTTGCGCAAGGGGTGCCCAGACGGCAAAGCTCCCCTCGCCGCGTCCCCGGTAATAAGGACCGATCGTGTCGCCCGCAATCATAATTTACTTCACTTAAATCTCGTTTTTACTTGGTCGAACGTAACCTTCAGGTCGTCCAGTACTTTTTCTATGCCTGCGGCGATGTCTTCCCATGCGCCTTCGCCTTTTCCCTTCAGCTCCTCTAACCTTTTTGTCGCTGTTTCTTTCTTTTGATTCAGGTTCTCAATCTGCCTGGCATACTCAGTCCCGGCATCGGCTTTTGCCTTTTCCGCCTTCGCCATGAGCCCGTCGATCTGCGCGTTCCATTCTTTTAATTGCGCGGCGAGCTTTTCAATGTAAGCCTCCCTTTTCTCCTTGTCCATCTGTGACCTCCTTGCATGTGATAACTATACAATATTATAGCATAAGTAAAAATTTATTCCATTCCCCATATGCTTTTGGAACAAACCAAAAAAGATCTTTATTCCGCGAAACAATTTCCCTGCGCCCGCGCAAACACTTCCGATAAGCGTCTTACGATTTATATTGAGCAAGATCTTTGACAAGGCCCACGATATAGGGGTCATATTCCTGCATCATAGCATCTTTGGCCTTGAGTGTCTCAGAGCACGAAGGCGCTTGTTGGTCTGCAGCGGCCAGATCTTTTGAAAAAACGTTCGCGGAATGATCGTGCCCGCCTTGCCCAACCATGTGCTCCCTGAGATAGTGCAGGTTCAAAAGAAAACGGAGCCGGCCGAAAAGATCCTTTTTGTACAGCAGATATTTTTGGTGAAGCTTCATGCTGTACACCTCCTTTCCTTATTATAAGTATAATGAAAAAATTGAAGATTTTCTGTTAAGCAGGCTACAATCCGGATAATGAACTACCCCGCAGCACGCTGCGGGGCATTGTCCGGCTTGAAAGGCGGTTTTAGGGCTTTTCGAGGGTAGACCCATCCTTGACGGACAGGTCATGGAAGTCGGCCTTTTCGACCATGGGATAGACGATGCAGTTCGTGCCCATCTTTGTGCTATCTGGAATCTTTGCCCCTTTTCCTATGAGGGTTATGCCGGAATTAAGCTGTTCCGGGAATTCGGTATTTGCATTTTCCGGGTTGCCCGTACCGATGGAGCAATTTCTTCCAATCGCTACGCGCTTATCGATGATGCATCTGCTGACCGATGTGCCTGACTTTATAACAGCATCATGCATTATGATCGAATCACTGATGAATGCCCCTTTTTCCACGATCACGCCCGGGGAGAGCACGGAATGGCATACGCGGCCCTTGATAACACAGCCGGGCGAGACGGCCGAATCGGATACCTCCGCCTCATCATGAATGCGGATGGGCTGACGGTCGCTCGGCGGCCCCTCGGCGACAACATTGGTTTTTGTCCCCCATGCTTCAGGGTTGAGGTCCGATTTGGGATCCAGGAGGTCCATGTTGGCATCCCAGTAAGCCTGGATAGTTCCTGCATCCTTCCAGTAACCTTTGAAGCTATATGCGTACACATTTTTTTCTTCCATGGCCTTGGGAATGATGTGGTGGCCGAAATCCTCTTCTTTTGTTCTTCTCAGCATCGTTACAAGGTAGTCCCTGTCAAAGACGTAGATGCCCATTGAGGCAAAGTTTGACCTTGCCTTTTTTGGTTTTTCTTCCCAATCGATGATCCTGTGCGCATTGTCAACGATGCCGATGCCGAAATTGTGCGTTTCTCTGCGAGGGACCTGGATCATGCCTATCGTCACCTTTGCGCCGTGACTTCGATGGAACTCCACAAGCGGGCGGTAATTCATCGCGTAGACGTGATCGCCGGAGAGGACAAGAACATCGGTGCAATTTCCGGCAGAGGTGATAAAATCAAGGTTCTGCCTCACGGCATCGGCGGTCCCCCGATACCAGTCCCAGTCCTTTTCACCTGTTTTGGGGGGCAGGATCTTTATGCTCCTGGTGCGTCCCGACATATCCCATGAGGAGCCGTCGCCGATATGGTCCATCATGGAAAGGGGCTTGTACTGCGTCAGCACGGCAACCCTTGTAAGGCCCGAGTTCGCTATGTTGCTCAACGTAAAATCGATGATCCTGTACTGCCCTCCGAAGGGGACTGCCGGTTTTGCCCTGAGGCGCACAAGGATGTTCAGGCGGCTGCCGACGCCGCCGGCAAGCAGCATTGTAAGTGTTCTCCTCATTTGATGGTATCTCCCGGCCTGTAGCGCCCCCCGGCGAAATGTGCAGGGCCCAGGTTGGGGAATACTGTCACCCCCTGGGGCACTGTAATGTTTTCCGGTATGCGCGAGCCCCGCCCGATAATGCAGAGCTTGCCGTCGCCGGCATCGCCCAGGGCAACGTTCTTTCCTGCGTGAACCTCATTGTCGGCGATGGCCTTCATGATCCTCGCGTTCTTCCCTATCTTCACGTCGAAGAAGAGTATCGAGTCCTCTACCACCGCTCCGTCATCTATCTCCACGCCGGGGAAAAGTATCGAGTTCGTCACCGTACCATCTATGCGGCATCCTGAATAAAGGAGGGAATTTCTAATGACGGCAGACCTGCCTATAAATGCGGGCTGCCTGTCCTGGATGTCGCGGTGGGCAAGGTTTGTGACAACTGCCCAGTCATCTATGTTCAGTTTCGGCCTGCTCCCCAGCAGGTCCATGTTTGTCTGCCAGTACTCCTGCGGTGTACGCGTATACCCCCAGTACCCGGAATGTTTGAAGCCGTAAACATTGCGATGCTCCAGCAAGGCCGGGATGATATCCCTGCCGAACTCATGAGAGTCCGTCCGTGCGTTTTCCTCAAGGGCTTCCATGAGAACCTCGGGCCTGAAGACATATATGGTGAGGGACGCCCAGTCAAAGGCAGGCCTATCTGGTTTTTCAACATACTGCAGCAGCCTCCCGCCGCGCGGCTCATCGTCCCGGATCATGCCAAGGCCGAAACGGTGGGCTCCTTCGCGGGGGACCTTTGTGAACGCTACGGTAAGATCAGCATTTTTTTCACGATGAAATTCGACAATGTTGCGGTAATCCATTTTGTAGACATGGTCTCCCGATAGTATGAGGATGAGGTCAGGCTTATTAAGCCTTATAAAATCAAGATTCTGGTATACCGCATCGGCAGTTCCCCGGTACCAGTCAGATGCGCCCTCTCTTTTGAATGGCGGCAGGACGGTCACAAAACGTTTCCTCCCCACCATGTCCCACGGCGCTCCGTTCGCGATGTGCTCCATCAGATGAAACGGCCTGTATTGGGAAAATATCCCTACGCGCCCTATGCCGGAATGCATCAGGCTGCTCATGGGAAAATCAATGATGCGGTACAGCCCGCCAAAAGGCAAGATGGATTTCGGCCGGAAAAGGGTGAACACGCCCAGTTCATCCACCCTGCCGCCGGCCAGAATCAGCGCAAGGACATCTTTCACAATACAAAACCTCTCGATTGCCGGAGACTATTGGTTCAACGCATAACGCATACAGCAGTTGATGCTGCTATTATTATACCACGTAAACAGGATTTTTTTAAAAAAACCGGCTTGATCCTTTATCGTTAAGGGCCCGGGTCAGCGTCAGCGTATCCAGACGTAATCCCTGTGAATCCATCCGGTATCATTATCTCCGTCGATTATCTTGATCCACGAGCCTTTTCTCTTGATCATCCTTGCGGAATAATACTTCTCCATGGGCATATCGAACCGTTTTTCATAATGTATCCCAGGCCCTTTCCTCACGTTTACTCCTTCGGTTTTTACAACAACGCAGCGATATTTGCTTGTTAAAAGATTCCTGTGTATCCAAAGGACCGTATCGTCAACATCCTTTACGGCATACCATTTGCCTGACAGGCTCGCGCCGACCTTTTCAAGGGGCATATATTTATACACTGTCCAGCCTACCTCATAGGTTGTCCCGGGCCCTGTCCGGAGATTTGCTTTTGGTACCTTTACGCAGGCGGCGTCAAGGGGACCGCTGCCCGCTATTGATAAGAAAAATACGGTAATGAGAATGAGGCGTGCCTTCATGATCTCCTCCTTGCACATTTTGCTGTATTATGCGGTGTGCTTCAGAACTCTATGATGCTTTTGCCCTTGTTCTCCATTATGTACCACGCGGAAAGGTAGTCCCGTATCTGTCTTGTGATAAGGAAGTTTTTCCTTACAAATTCCTTAGCTCTTTCCCCCATTGCATCGGCCATCTCGGGCGTATTGAGCAATTGCCTGATCCTGAAGGCGGCCCCTTCTATGGAGTGTACGAGAAAACCTGTGATGCCGTGGACTATCTGAAGGGGAATCCCCCCCACTGCTCCACCGATTACCGGCTTTCCTTTCCACATGGCCTCTGCCACAGTAAGGCCAAAGCCTTCCTTCAGGGATTTCTGAAGGACGACGAAGGCCATGCGCTGCAAAGCATTTATATCCCTGTCGCTGAATGGCGGCAGGAGAAGTATGTGTATATCGGGATCGTTGGCTGCAAACTCTTTCACCTCGTTCAGCACCGCTGCGCCTTCAGGGTCATCCGTGGCCGGGCTCCCGGCAAGCACGAGGACGCAGTCATTGTATTTCTTTACCATCCTGTATGATTTTATAACGCCCAGCGGGTCTTTGAACCTGTCAAATCTCGACACCTGGAGTATGATAGGCCTGTCGGCGGGTATCCCCAATCTTTTTGCGGTCTCGCTTATTTCATCATCGGAAAGCTCCCTGTTTTTTTCGCTGAGGGGATCAATGGAAGGCGGAATGATGAACTCGTCGATGTTCATTGCCCGCGCAAACTTTGATACGGAAAATATTATCGCGTCATATTTCAACGCATATCGCCCGAGGGCGTTATATACATCCCTGAACGGGTTCGATATATCGATGTGGCAGCGCCAGATCCAGACGCCCTTTTTTTTGAACTCCACAAGAGGGCCGGGCTGAGGATCGTGTATGATGACTGCGTCGGCGTCAAGATCGATGTTCGCTGCGTTTTGCCGGTTGATCTCGAAGTGGTGCTGCCACATTGCGTCAGTGACGGTCTCCTTATTGCCCTGGAGGGCATTATGAACCTTTTTTGTCATCTCGAAAAATTGTTCATCGCCGCTGATCACTTCCCACCGCGCATCGATGCCAAGGCCCTGGAGAATCGGGATCATCCTCTGCAGTATTTCCGCTACCCCGCCTCCTTCGCGCGTGGAGTTAACATGCAGGAAAGACCTTCCGCCGAGGACCCTGGCAAGCCTCTGGAGGAGCAGCAGGTCGCCCTTTGGCGAAATACCGTTATACTGGTTGATCATTCTTCCACCCCCATGACCTCCATGTCCCCTCTTAACTCCTTTTCTATTTGTTCCGCAATGTGTCTCCTTATGTCTTCCGTATTGTGCATAAACGGGTCTATCGCCCGGATCCTTTCCGCCAACCCCTTCTTGTCCAAAGATTCTTCTATCCACTTTGAAAAATCGTCTATGCCGCCGCCTACGCGCATTCTTGCCTCATAAAAATGGTAGTAGATGGAGCCTGCATCGACAAATTTTATCGCCATGAGAAATTCTGCGAGGTTTTTTACCCTTATCCCTATGGGGAAGATAAGCGTTATTGTTTCATTGAAATAAAACTCATCCCCGCGCATTGCCTCCCTGGGTTCCGGGAATCTTTCAATGTAGTTGCCTATGACAGACAGCAGCTCTTTCCGGAGGTCGCTGGTGCTGTCGTATTCATAAGGGTCTATGTTGGACAATTGCTCTGCCAGGGACCTTTCCTCAAGGCTTTCGCCTGCCCAATGGGCAAAATCATTGGTATATTCGAGGATGTGCTCTTTAAGGAAATACTGATAGGTATGGTGGAAGATGCTGTCGTCGGACACCTGGGCTACCAGATCTTTCAACGTGTGGAGGTTTCCTGCTTTTTTCCCCGTTGACTTTAGTATGCTTATGCACTGCTTAAATTCGAATCCTTCAATCATATTTCCCAACCTCTTTCCTCCCTGGTTTAGATCGTCCTCTTTACATATCCTTTGCTGTCAACGTTCCCCTTTTTAGGTACGCAGGATTTGAAACCGGTATAGATGCAAGGTCCTGGTTCAGCCTCCCGGCAGCGTCCATGAATTCCGCGAGCCGTTCCCTGGGAACGGCCTTCCCGTAAGGCTGTTTTAAGCTGAGGGGGTTCACATACCTTCCCCCCGCTCTCATTTCATAATGCAGGTGAGGTCCTGTCGCAAGCCCGGTTTTGCCGACATAACCGACGAGCCGCCCCTGATCGATCCTTGCCCCTCTTTTCAGCCCCTTCGCTATCCGCGATAGATGGCCGTAGTATGTTCTGTAGCCGTTCTTATGCTCAAGGACCACAAGCTTGCCGTACGCCCCTCTGCGGCCTGCAAAAATAACGGTCCCATCGCCTGTCGCCGAGACAGGCGTTCCGTGGGGCGCCGCATAATCTACCCCGTGGTGGGGCCTGTGGATTTTTAGTATGGGATGAAAACGCCTTCTTGAAAAATGAGAACTGATCCTCTTAAAATTAAGGGGAGCCTTCAGAAAGGCCCTTCTGACCGACCTCCCGCGGGAATCGTAATAGCCTGCCG
>JAKQBZ010000055.1 GCA_029559435.1 Deltaproteobacteria bacterium
CATAGGGCGTCGGTGCCGGGCTTTCCTGTAGCAAACCGTCGTCTAATGGAGGCAAGGAAGCTCGGTCTTTTGCCGTCAGGCAAAAGTTCCGAAGCCGAACGCGAGCGATATAAACCAGCCCACACCATGGGCGAGAGGGAGAGTCTCTTCGGGCTTATGCCCGAAGAGGGGGCGACGCAAGCCCCTGTAACAGCAAGCCGCTGGAGCGTATGAGCGTGTTTGCGGGGAAAGCCCGGCGCCGGTGCCCGGCCCGCCTTCCGCAACAAAAACCCTTGATTAACCGCGTATTATGAAGTAATTTTAATCTGCCGGATATCAGCAATCAGCACACAGCATGCAGCTTGAAGCGGAATTCATAAAGTTCGATCTTGCTTTTAGCTGACCGCTGATAGCTGACCACTGAAAGCCATTTCTTACAAGGAGCCTCAATGCTGTTCTCAAAGATGTTTATCCCCACGGTAAAGGAAGACCCGAAAGAGGCTGAGGTCATAAGCCACAGGCTCATGCTCCGCGGCGGTTTCATCAGGCGCCTCTCATCGGGCATCTACACATGGCTCCCTCTCGGCCTCAAGTCGCTGCGGAAAGTGGAGCGGATCATACGCGAGGAGATGAACAAAAAAGGTGCCCAGGAGATACTGATGCCCGGCGTGCAGCCGAAAGAGCTCTGGGTGGAAAGCACGCGGTGGGAGAAATACGGAAAGGAACTGCTCCGCTTCAGGGACAGGAACGACAGGGAGCTCTGCCTCGGCCCCACGCACGAGGAGGTCGTCACCGACCTTGTGAGGCGGGAGGTAAGGTCGTACAGGGAGCTTCCCGTTACCCTCTATCAGATACAGACGAAGTTCAGGGACGAGATACGCCCCCGTTTCGGCGTCATGCGCGCCCGCGAATTCTCCATGAAGGATGCCTACAGCTTCGATGCCGACGAGGCGGGCGCCGAAAAGAGCTACATGGATATGTACGATGCCTACATGAACATCTTCAGGCGTTGCGGCTTCCGGTTCAGGGTCGTGGAGGCGGATACGGGACAGATAGGCGGCAGCTTCAGCCACGAATTCATGGTCCTCGCGGAGACCGGCGAGGACGTCATCATCTCCTGCGACACCTGCGGCTACGCAGCGAACCTCGAACGCGCCGAGGTAGGCGTTGCGGAAAAGGCCGTCGGCGCAAAGAAAGGCAGCTGTAAGCGCGTTGAAACGCCCAACCAGAAAAGGGTCGAAGAGGTGGCGTCGTTCCTCGGCGTGACGGCGCAGCAGCTCCTGAAGACGATCATCTACAACACGGACAAAGGCACCATCGGCGTGCTGATACGGGGCGACAGGGAGATCAACGAAACAAAGCTCAGAAATATCCTCTCCCTCGACTACATGGAGCTCGCCGACGAGCATACCATCCAGGACGCCACGGGAGGGCCGCTCGGATTCTCCGGGCCGGTCGGTTTGTCCATTCCGCTTTTTGCAGACAAGGACGTGGCGTACATGGAGGATTTCGTCATCGGCGGCAACGAAAAGGACGTACACATCGTCAACGTCAACACCGGCGACTTCACGGTAAAAGGTTTTTACGATATCAAGGTCGCCGTTCCCGGCGATAAATGCCCGCGGTGCAGCGGCGCGCTTACGTCGACGAGGGGCATCGAGGTGGGGCACATCTTCAAGCTGGGCATCAAATACAGCAAGGCAATGAACGCGACCTTTCTTGACAAGGACGGAAAGGAGCAGCTTATGGTCATGGGCTGCTACGGCATCGGCGTCGGCAGGACCCTTGCCGCGGCGATCGAGCAGGGCAATGACGACAACGGCATGATCCTGCCCATGGCGATCGCGCCCTTCGAGGTTGATGTCCTGCCTGTCAACAGCTCCCACCAGGAGAGCATGGAGGTTGCGGACAGGGTGTACCGGGAGCTTGCGGACAAAGGGATCGATGCCGTGATGGACGACAGGAACGAGAGGCCGGGCGTGAAGTTCAAGGACTGCGACCTCATCGGCATACCTCTCCGCGTGACGATCGGTGAGAGGAACCTGAAGGAGGGCCTCGTTGAGATAAAGGCGAGAAACGAAAAGGAATCTCAGAGAGTAAAAAAAGAGGAAGTTGCAGGGAGGGTCGTCAACTATGTTGAAGAGCTTAAACGTCGCTGAGCTGACGCCAAAAGAAGAGGTGCACGCGCGTATCAATAAATTGAAGGAAAGGATGGAGAAGCAGGGGATCGCCCTGACGATCATCCTCCAGAACGTCGACCTCTTTTATTTCACCGGTACCCTGCAGAAGGGAGTCCTGGCCGTATCCGTTGACAGAGACCCTGTGTTCTTCGTGGAGAAGAGCCTCGCGAGGGCAATGGAGGAAACGCCCCTCGAGATAACCCCGATCAAGAAAGACAAGGACATAAAAGATATTCTGGGCAGCCTCGGGATGCTGGGCGGAAGGTGCGGCATGGAGCTTGATGTCCTGCCGGTGCTCGTATTCGAGCGGTGGAAGAACATCCTGGGCTACGATAACGCCGTCGATGTCTGGCCGCTGATACGGGACCTGCGGCTCATAAAGAGCCCTTTTGAGATACGGCAGATCAAACGGTCAGGAGAGATCGTCACCCGCGTCTTTGAAAAGGCAAAAGAGATCATCCAGGAAGGCATGCGGGAGGTTGACATCGCCGCGATGCTTGAATCTGAAGGCAGGATGCACGGCCACCAGGGGTTTTTGCGGATGCGGGGGCTGAATCAGGAGATGATGAACATGTACATTACCCACGGCCTTTCAGGCACCGTCGTATCGGGCGCCGACGTCCCCATCTCCGGGGCCGGCACCACCCATGCCATTGCCCAGGGGCCTTCGGTCAACAAGGTTCAGAAGGGCATCCCGCTTCTTATCGATTACGGCGGAGGCTACAACGGCTACATTACCGATGAGACCCGCGCCTACGCAATAGGAGAATTAAAGGACATCTATCTGAAAGGGCATGCCGTGGCCAGGGAGATCATCGAAGAGACAATGGAGTTTGCGAAGGAAGGCGTAGACGGCACCGAGGTCTTCATGAAGGCGCTCCACAGGACAAAGCACGAAGGGCTTTATGAATATTTCATGGGCTACGGCGAAGGGAAGGTGGGCTTCATCGGCCACGGGCTGGGCCTTGAGATAAACGAGCTCCCCGTGATCACGCCGCGGCACAAGATCATCCTCCAGGAAGGCATGGTCTTCGCCTTCGAGCCGAAATTCATCTTCCCGGGGGAAGGCTCCGTCGGCATCGAAGTTGATTTTATCGTGCGAAAGAACGGGCTTGAGCGCGTGACGGACTCGCCGATAAACATTACATACGTTTAGAGGGCTGACAGCTCTCAGCTTTCAGCGATCAGCACGATCATACATCTGATGATTTATTTGGAGGTGCTCCATAGCAATCGATCTAACAAGGATTGAGCCTTTTGAGATATGTTCAATACGGCCGCCGACCGAGAATTTCAGCCTCACCTTCCGGCTCACGAGGAACTGCGGATGGAACCGGTGCATGTTCTGCCCGGTCTACAAAGAGGGCGTAAAATTCAGCAGGAGGAGCATTGAAGAGGTAAAACAGGACATTGACAGGGCGAAAGACCTGGATGACCTGCTGACGCATTACACCTCAAACATTCCTTCCCTAAGAGACGGTTATTGTCAAGAGGTGGAACAGCTGATCGCCGGGATAAAGGCCGCGAAGGCAAAGTCGGGAAAGAAAGGCCCGGCGCACAAGAAAGGGGGCGACGAGCCTTCCTCCTGGTTCTCGAGCTGGTTTAAAAATGAGCCTTCGCTGGAAGACAGCGTGTATCATCTCCTTGCCTGGCGGATGAACGGTGCGCAGACATGCTTTTTCGGTGATTCAGATTCTCTGTCCCTCTCGCCGGATTTTTTTGCGGAGGCGGTAAGCTATGTGAAAGAGAGGTTCCCCACGCTCAATCGTTTTACCGTCTATGGCAGGACGCAGTCGGCGGCGAAGAAAAAAGAGGGAGAGCTGAAAGCCTTTCGGAATGCAGGGCTGGACCGCATCCACTTCGGCGTCGAAAGCGGAAACGACGCAGTGCTCAAGTTCATGAAAAAAGGTGCAACCGGAGAAGAGCACGTGATCGCGTGCCGCAAAGTAAGAGAAGCGGGCATATCCCCTTCGGTGTACATAATGCCGGGACTTGGCGGCGCGCGGTGGTCAACGGAACACGCCGAGGATACGGCACGGGTGCTTACCGAGGCGAGGCCGGATTATATACGCATACGCAGCCTCGAGATCTTTCCCGGGACGGGCCTCGCTGAGGCCGTAGCGAATGGCGCATTTGAAGAAGCGCCGGAAGAGCAGGTTGTCCGGGAGATCAGGATACTCGTTGAAAACATCCGGGCCGATACGGTAATTGTCAGCGACAGCGCATCGAACCTCCTCGATGTGAGCGGAAGATTGCCTGAAGACAGGACGAAAATGCTGAAGGTCATCGACGATTACCTCGCCCTTTCACCGAAAGGCAAGCTCGCCTTCAGCCTCTCCTCGCGCCTCCGCTCCTTCATAGGCCAGTACGGCGGATTGACGCAGGACATCATCGCCGCCATCACACCATATACACAAGGAAGCCAGGTCAATGTCTCCGGGGCCTCCGGGGAAGAGATCGAGAGGATCATCAGGCTCATCCGCTCAAAGCTGATGCCGTAAGAACCGGCTCACGGCTGATAGCTCATAGCTCATGGCAAAACCTTAAATAACCAATCACCAAACATCAATCACCAATAAATATCCAATACCCAATGACCGAATACCCAAACGGGAAGAAATATCGGCAAGTCTTTGTTTGGTTATTTTCTTTACCTCGGATTCATCATGTCCATCCTCAAAAAAAATCCGGGTTGAAAGTTATCTATTGCTTGAGTATAATGGTGCGATGGATTTTGATGCGTTTCTTAACGCCCTCCGGACATTCTTAAAAGACGACCAGATCATCCTCGACAAAGAAGGTCTTTCCCATTTTTCTTACGATGCAACAGAAAGGCAGTCCATGCCGCAGGTCGTCCTGATGCCCGAAAGGACCGAAGAGGTCTCGAAGATCATGAAGCGCGCCTGGGAGTTCGACGTCCCCGTCACCCCGCAGGGCGGCAGGACCGGGCTTTCCGGGGGCGGCATCCCGCTTTTGGGCGGGGCGGTGCTTTCCCTGCTAAAGTTCAAAAGGATCATCGAGATCGACGAGAAGAATATGCTTGCAGTGGTAGAGCCGGGGGTGATCTCCAGCGATTTCCAGCAGGCGCTGCGGAAGCACAACCTTTTTTTTCCGCCCGACCCTTCGAGCACCGTTGAGAGCACCCTGGGTGGAAATGTGGCTGAGAACGCCGGGTACACTCGGGCGGTAAAGTACGGCGTGACGCGGGATTATGTCCTCGGCCTGGAGGCGGTCCTCCCTGACGGCGAGGTCATAGAGGTCGGCCGCAAGACCGTTAAGAACGTCACAGGCTACGACATGACCGCCCTTCTTGTCGGCTCCGAGGGCACCCTCGCCATCATCACGAAGATCATCTTTAAGCTTCTTCCGAGGCCAAAGATACGGAAGACCATAATCCTCTACCTCAACAACCTCGTCCACGCCGCGGACCTGGTAGTAGAGGTCTTCAAGGCCGGCATCATACCGTGCGCAATGGAGCTTGTCGACAACATGACGATCAACGCCATCGCCGACTACATCAATACGCCCCTGAAGCGGGAAGCCGATGCGCTGGTCCTCATTGAAGTGGATAGCCACCACGAAGGCGCTGCGAGCGACGAGGCACAGGAGATCCTCTCGTTGTGCAGCAGCTTCGACGGCATAGTGGAGGCGCGGCTTGCGGAGACCGAGGAGGAGGCTGAGCGCTTTTGGATAATACGGAGGGAGGCGCTCCCTGCCCTGAAGGCCATGAAAAAAGATCATCTTGAGGCAGACGTGGTGGTGCCCCGCTACAAGCTGCCCTTCCTCGTAAAGGCTGTCGGAGAGATCGAACATGGCCATGCGGTCAACATCGCCACTTTCGGACACGCCGGCGACGGGAACCTCCATGTAACAATAATGTACCGCCGGAGGAACTTCGCCGAGCTGGATGAGGCATACAGTATTCTGGAAAAGGTCTATAAAAAGACCATCGAGATGGGCGGCAGCTTAACGGGCGAGCACGGCGTCGGCATTACCGTTAAAGATTATCTCGGCCTTCAGATGAGCGACGCAGAGATAGCGCTGATGAAAAAGATAAAGGGCGCTTTTGACCCCAGGGGCATCCTCAATCCAGGAAAGATATTTACAGATAATGGCAAAGCCGCCGGCACGACAGATCAAACCGGTGCAAGCGAGGAGAAATACCGATCGATCGTGGAGTCGACCGACGACGCCATCTATATGGTCGATGGGGATTGCAGGTACCTTTATGCCAACGAAAAGGTGCTGGCAGGCCTCGGCCTGCCTGAAGAAGCCGTTATCGGGAAACAATACGATGATTTCCATACCGTTGAGGATTCCAGGGAATTCCACAATGTCGTTGAGAGGGTCTTTGAAACAGGAGAATCCCACCGGTATGAACATAAGAACAACAAGGCAGAGCGTTATTTTCTGAGGACGTTGAGCCCCGTAAAGGACGCCCTCACACGAAGGACAAAACATGTAACGGTCATCTCCAAGGAGATCACGGACCTGAAAAAGACAGAGGAGAAATTAAAATATCTCAGCCTCCATGATGTCCTGACCGGCCTTTACAACCGCGCGTATTTTGAAGAGGAGATGCACCGTATCGAAACAGGCCGCTTTGATCTCGTTGGCCTTATCGTCTTCGACATCGACGGGCTGAAGCTTGTCAACGATACACTGGGGCATGACAGGGGCGACGAGCTTATCCGGACCGCATCGAAGGTCATCAGGGAGTCTTTCCGTGAAAGCGACGTCGTGGCGAGAGTAGGGGGCGATGAATTTGCCATACTCCTTCCCAACAGCCCCCAGTCAAAGGTGGAGAATATCTGCGCGAGGATCAAAAATGCGATCGCCCTGTACAACACAACAAATCCGAAGCTGCCCTTAAGCGTCTCCACGGGATACGCGGTACGGAGCGGCTACATAAAAAGCGTCTCCGAGCTTTACAGGGAGGCCGACAATAACATGTACAAGGAAAAGCTCGCCGGCAGCGCAAGCGCCAAGAACGCGATCATCCAGAACCTGATAAACACCGTTGAGGCGAAAGGCGAGATGACGCAGGAAGCCCGTGAACGTTTTCAGAGAATGGTCGCCGCCCTTGCCAATGCCATAGGCCTTCCGGAAGAAAGGATCAAGGACCTCCGCCTCCTCGCACAGTTCCACGATATCGGCAACGCCGGCATCCACGAGCAGGTCCTTCTAAAGCCTGACCGCCTTACCTCAGGAGAGCTCCTCGAGGTACAAAAGCACACCGATATAGGCCACCGCATTGCCCAGGCGGCGCCGGAACTTACCCATATTGCGGACTTCATCCTCAAGCACCACGAGTGGTGGAACGGGAAAGGCTACCCCCTCGGATTAAAAGGGGACGAGATCCCTATGGAAAGCAGGATCATAGCGCTGGTAAGCGCCTATAGCGCTATGACGAATCCCCGTCCGCACAGGGACGCAATGGTACAGCAGGAGGCGATCGCAGAATTGCGGAAATTCTCCGGAACCCAGTTCGACCCTCTTCTCGTCGAGAAATTTATAGAGACGATAAAACAGTAGATAGCCGTCAGCACACAGCTTTCAGCTTACAGCAATAAACCGTAAGGCGTGAATCGTAAGTCGTAAGGGGTTTAACCGCCTGACGCCTCACGCCTAACGCCTCACGGGTGCTTCGCTATGAGCTATTATATCAAGGCCTGTGAACGTGAACGCCTCTCCGTCGAAGAGCCCCCTGTCGCTCAGTTTGAGCTTCGGTATAACAAGCAGGGCCATAAACGAGAGGGTCATGAATGGCGCACGGAGCGATGATCCCAATTGTTTGGCAAGGTCGCTGAGCCTTGAATACTGCCGGGCAACTTCATGCCCGTCCTCATCAGTCATGAGCCCCGCCACGGGCAGCGGGAGCGTCTCCGTTGAATTATTGTACGCGACCGACAGGCCGCCCTTGTTCATGATAACGGCATTCACGGCGCTGCATATGTCTTCGTCGGCAACCCCCACGGCAATGATGTTGTGGGAATCGTGGGCAACAGACGCGGCGATCGCACCCCTTTTCAATCCAAAATTCCTGACAAAGGCGACGGCGGGCGGCGCCTCTGCGTATCGGTTCACCACGGTCAGCTTGAGAATGTCCTGCCCGGTATCGGATGCAATGAACCCGTTGCGGGGCTTCAGCCGCCCCTCGATCCTGCCGGTGATGACCTGGTCATTGATCGCCTCGATGACATTGATCCTTCCTTCCCGGCTGCGCACCGCAAAATCTTCAGGCCTCTTCGCCATAGCGCTGAAATTATTGACATGAGGGGAGGCTGCATAGGGGATAAGCGAACTCCCATTTTGAGCAACAAGCATGCCCCTGATATACGTCTTCAGCACGTTCATATCGCTTAAGTTGTCGACCTCGATAAAATCTGCACCATCCCCTTCCCTGAGAAGCCCCACGTCCAGGTTATAATGCAGCACAGGGTTCAGGCAGGCGCACCGCAGGGCCGTCATCGTATCAATGCCCGTGCCACACGCCCTTTTGACAAGCCGGTTGATATGTCCCCCGACGAGGTCATCGGGGTGCAGGTCGTCGCTGCACAACATGCACCGTGAAGGGTATTGCGCGATAAGCGGGCTCAGGGCATCAAAATTTTTCGCCGCAGAGCCTTCCCGGACCAGGATGTTCATGCCGAGGGAGATCTTCTCTTTCCCTTCATCGTACGTGAAGGACTCGTGATCTGTCGATATCCCTGCACGTATATATTTCTCAAGCCCTTCTCCCCTCAGGCCCGGCGCGTGGCCGTCAACAGGTTTTTTATATCTTTTTGCGAGCGCTATCTTCGCCATCACATCGGGATCATTATTGATCACGCCCGGGAAGTTCATCATTTCGCTTAAATACCGGATCTCTTTCTTTTGCAGCAAGGCCTCTACAGCGCCCGGATCGAGCGCTGCGCCTGCTGTTTCAAACTTTGTGGCAGGAACACAGGGCGACGCGCCGAAGAAGAATTTGAAGGGAACAGAGCTTCCATTTTCGATCATATAGCGAACGCCTTCGATGCCGAGGACGTTTGCGATCTCATGGGGGTCGGAGACCGTGGCAACAGTGCCGTGCCGTACCGCAAGCCGGGCAAACCCGCCGGGGACGAGCATTGAGCTTTCAATGTGCACGTGCGCGTCGATAAAGCCGGGCATGATATACCTATCGTATCTCCCGCCATCCTTCGCGATGCGCGAGATAACCCCGTTCTTTATCTCTATGGTTCCCGGAAATACAGCGCCGTTAAAGATATCAACGATGTTGGCAGAAATTTCCATGAAAGGCTGTGTGTATAAGCGTAAAGAGACAGGCCTTTATTTACCTTGCTTTGCCTTTACGATCTTTGTCTCTTTGTACGCCCTCGTATAAGCGTTGATGTTCTTTTGGGCCACAATGCCAAAGCGCGCGCGGACCGGCCCCTCCAGGGCGTCCAGCGCCACGATGCCCGTCGCCTTGATGAGCGCGCCGAGCATGGTCGTATTTGTGATCGGCACGCCGAGCTCTTCCTTCGCTATATGCGACGCGTCGACGATGGCGATGTTGTAGCCCGGGAACAATTTTTTTACCTCTTCTGCCGATTTATTCGAATTTATGACGACGAACCCGTTTTGCTTGAGGCCCTCCGCAGGGTTCACTGCGCCCAACAGCGTGGGGTCGAGGATTATCACGTTATCCGGCTTGTATATCTTCGACCGGAGCCTTATCGGCTTTTCCGAAATCCTCAGGAATGCCTGCACCGGCGCGCCCCTCCGCTCAGGCCCGAAACTCGGGAATGCCTGCGCATACTGTCCGATTCCTATTGCTGCCTGGGCAAGCAGTTCCGCAGAGGTTACCGCGCCCTGGCCTCCTCTTCCATGTAATCTTACCTCGATCATCTATTTTTCTCCTTTCGCCATAGATATGTTCTTTACTCTCCACTCTGTGCCTTTTTGTGAATCAAGCAGTATAATTCCCTTCTCCAACAGCATCTTCCGGATCTCGTCCGCCTTCTGATAGTCTTTGTTCTTCCTTGCCTCTGTCCTTTCCCGTATATTTTCTTCCAGTGCAGACAACTGGAGCCCCTCACGGGTGAGATGCCGCAGCTTTTCCTGTGATTCGAACGTATTCAGCTCGTCGTTCAGCAGGCCAAGCTGGTTCGCAAGGGACAGAAAAAGATTATTCACATATGCGATGTGGGGAACGCTGCTTTCGTCCCCTTCATCGACCATTTTATTGATCATCTTGGAGAGCTCAAACACATGGGCAAGGGCAAGGGCCGTGTTGCAGTCATCGTCCATTGCTTCATAGAATTCCTTTTCAAGGACATCTGCATCCGAATATGGCCTGGGGCTGACATCGTTCATCTTCTCAAGGGCCCTGTCAACGGTGTAGTAGAGCCGGTGAAGGGCGCTGTTCGTGTCCTCGATCGATTTTTCATTGTAATCGATAGGGTTTCTGTAATGTGTCGACAGGAAAAAGAGCCGCAATACCTCCGGGTGGTATTGCCTGAGAAAATCCCTTATTTGCAATGTGTTCCCGATGGACTTGGACATCTTTTCTTTCTCGATGTTGACAAAGCCGTTATGCATCCAGTATCGAACGAATGTGGTACCCGTTGCCGCTTCTGTCTGGGCGCGCTCGTTCTCGTGGTGGGGGAATATAAGGTCCTTGCCGCCGCCGTGGATGTCAAAAGGGTTGCCGAGAAATTTCGTGCTCATTGCAGAGCACTCAATATGCCAGCCCGGCCTTCCCCTCCCGAAGGGCGTATCCCATGATGGTTCATCCGGCTTTGATGCCTTCCACAACACGAAGTCGAGAGGGTTTTTCTTCTTGTCGTCGACCTCGACCCGCGCCCCGGCGATCATCTCGTCGAGCGGCCTTTTCGATAACCCGCCGTAGCCTTTGTAGCTCTCGATAGAGAAATAGACGTCGCCGCCCGCCTGGTACGCGTGCCCTTTCTTAAGGAGCGTCTCCACGAGCATGACCATATCGTCTATGTGTTCCGTTGCCCTCGGCTCATGCGTCGGCCTCAGGATGCGGAGGGCATCCATGTCTTCATAAAAGGAGCGTATATATTTCTCCCCTACCTCTTTCCAGGAGATCTTTTCTTCAAGGGACCTGCGGATGATCTTATCGTCAATATCGGTGAAGTTCCTCACGTAGGTAACGTCGTACCCCTTTACCTGCAGGTATCTGAAGAGGGTGTCGAAGACGATGGCGCTCCTTGCGTGGCCGATATGGCAATAGTCGTAGACCGTAACGCCGCATGCGTAGAACTTTACCTTTCCCTCCGTTACCGGCTGAAAATCCTCTTTTTTGCCTGAAATGGTGTTGTAAACCTTAAGACCCATAGACCGTATTTTTAACACAGGCCCGGTATATTGTCAAAATTTATCTTCTTCCCGGCTGCCTTACACTTCCCCTTATTTATTGACATTTCCGGCATAATAGTTCAATATCTTGTGCGAAATGAAAAGGGAACTGGAACGGATTACGAGGATAAGGAACATCGGGATCGCGGCCCACATAGACGCCGGCAAGACCACGGTTACGGAGCGCATCCTCTACTACACCGGCAAAACACACAAGATCGGCGAGGTGCACGAGGGCACGGCAATCATGGATTACATGCCCCAGGAGCAGGAAAGAGGGATCACGATCACCTCGGCAGTAACGACGCTTTACTGGAACAACAACGAGATCCAGCTCATCGATACCCCCGGCCATGTCGATTTTACCATCGAGGTCGAGCGGTCGCTTCGCGTCCTCGACGGGATGGTAGCGGTCTTCTGCGGCGTGGGCGGGGTGGAGCCTCAATCTGAGACCGTATGGCACCAGGCGGATAAGTACAATGTGCCGCGTATTGCCTTTATCAATAAGCTAGACAGGGCCGGGGCTGATTTCTTTCGTGCCGTCGATATGATCGTTGAAAAATTCGGCGCGAACCCCCTTCTCCTCCAGATCCCTCTCGGCAGGGAAGACGGCTTTTACGGGGTCGTGGACCTCATTGCCATGAAAGGCATTGCCTGGAACGAAGACGACCTCGGCGCTACATACAGCTATATATCGATCCCCCAGGAATACCGGCAGCCTGCGCAGGCCTGGAGGGAAAGGCTGCTCGATAAATTATCCATGTTTGACGATCAGATCATGGAGCTTTACCTCGAAGGTGAAGACATTGACGAGCAGCTCATCCGCAGCGCTATACGAAAAGCCACCACCTCGCTGCATTGCGTGCCGGTCCTGTGCGGCGCGGCGCTCCGGAATAAAGGCATACAGCCGCTCCTTGACGCGGTGGTGGCATATCTTCCCTCGCCCCTCGATGTCCCCCCGGTGAAGGGCGAAAATCCTGAAACAGGCCAGATAGAGGAGAGGAGCGCCCGTGACAGCGAGGACCTTGCAGCCCTTGCTTTCAAGATCGTCATCGAGGAAGGGAGAAAGCTCACCTACATCAGGATATACTCCGGCGCGCTGAAGGTAGGAGAAGATGTCTACAACGTGAACATCCGCAAGCGGGAAAAGATCTCAAGGATCTACAGGATCCACGCGAACCACAAGGACCGCATAGAAGAGGCAAGGGCCGGGGCGATCGTGGGGATCGTCGGCCTCAAAGAGACATCGACCGGCCAGACCCTGACAAAGACGAGGCCGATCCTCCTGGAGCCTATAGAGATATATCAGCCCGTTATCTCCGTTGCCGTGGAACCCAAAAAGAATATCGACCAGGACAAGCTCCTCATAGCGCTGCAGAAGATATCGGACGAGGATCCCACCTTCGTCCTTAAGACAGACGAAGACGCATACCAGACCGTTGTTTCCGGGATGGGAGAGCTCCACCTTGATGTCATCATCAGAAGGATCAAGGACGAGTTCGGCATAGAGCTTCTCGTCGGCAAGCCGCAGGTTGTTTATAAAGAAAGCATTGAAAAGGCTGTTTCAAAAGAACACACCTTTGAAAAACTGATCAACAATGTTCAGTGCAAAGGCTGGGTGTCGCTGCAGATCGGGCCCAACGGGCGCGGCCAGGGCATCGTGGTCACGTCTCATATCAAAGAAGAGCACCCGGTGTTCGCCCTTGCCGGCGCCATTGAGGAGGGCATTATGGAGGCCTCCAATATGGGGGTTCTCAAGGGCTACCCGTTAACTGATATCAGGATTGCGATCAGCGATGCAACCTTCAATAACCCGGAATTTGCCAGGCTGACGCTCAAGATGGCTGCCTACGATGCCTTTCGGGAGGCATGCAGCGAGGCGACCCCCATCCTCCTTGTTCCCATCATGTCGCTTACGATAACGACGCCGAACGAGTTCATGGGCGACATCATAAGCGACCTGAACAGCAGAAAATGCCAGATCACGAACGTTTCCTCGAAAGACAGGGTAACGGTCATCGAGGCCCATGCTCCGCTGACAAAGATGTTCGGATATTCTACAGATGTACGGTCCCTTTCCCAGGGCAGGGCGTCCTTCACCATGTATTTTTCGCATTACGACAAGATCGACAATGGATAAGACCGGAGAAACATTGATGCTCCTCAGGGAAAGCGGGGACTACGTGTCGGGAGATCTTATTGCGGCAAAGCTCCACGTATCAAGGACCGCTGTCTGGAAATACGTCAACCACCTCGAGCGCCTCGGCTATCTTTTTCAGAAGTCGAAGGGAAAAGGCTACCGCATCACCGGTACCCCCGATAAGCTCTATGCCTGGGAGATCGACAGGCACTTGAGGACAGACGTGACGGGCAGGAAGGTGGTCCACAGGGAAACCGTCGATTCGACGAACGCCTTTGCCTTCAAGCTTGCCCTCTCCGGCGAGCCTGAAGGAGCCTGCGTCGTGGCCGAATCGCAGGATGCGGGGAAGGGAAGGCTCGGGAGAAAATGGTTCTCCCCGGTCGGGAAAAATCTTTACATCTCTGTCGTCCTGAGGCCCCACATCCATCCTTCCTCCGTATACCCCATAACCTTTCTGTCGTCCCTCGCCGTGTACGATACCATCGGGGAGCTGACGGGCATCAGGCCTTCGCTGAAATGGCCCAATGACGTCCTCATAAACGGGAAAAAGGTTTGCGGCACCCTCATCGAGCTTTCCACCGAGGCAGATATGGTGAGGTTTGTCATCGTCGGCATCGGGTTCAACATCAATATGCAGCGCAGCGAAATAGATGAAGAGATAATAAACAAGGCCACGTCTCTCTCGATAGAGACAAAAAAAATATATGAAAGGGCCCTCGTGTGTGGTATTCTACTGAACCATCTCGAAGAACATTATCGCTACTTCAGGCAATACGGGGCGCCGGGCATATGCGGTGCCTGGGAAGAGCGGGCGGCGATAAAGGGAAAGACCCTTGAGATCAACCAGATGGGAGAATCCTACAGGGGAGTTGTTGAAGGGATCGACCTCGACGGGGCGATGCTCCTAAACATGGATGGTAAGGTAAAAAAGATCATAGCAGGAGATGTTAACTTTTAATGCTGCTTGTCGTTGATATCGGGAATACGAATATCGTCTTTGGCGTGTACGACAACGGTACGCTCGTCAACCACTGGAGGCTGAGCACCGCCATTCAGAAGACCGTCGACGAGTATGCGATCCTCATCAACAGCCTCCTCTATATCGAGAAGATAAAGCTGAGCCAGATAGACAGCGCGATCGTCTCCTGCGTAGTGCCACCGCTTTTGATCCCTTTTGAGATCGTCTGCCGGAAGTATATCGGGATAATGCCGATCATCGTCGAGCCGGGCATAAAGACGGGAATGCCCATTTCATACGAGAACCCCTCTGAGCTCGGTGCAGATAGGATCGTCAACGCCGTTGCCGGATACGAAAAGTATAAGAAGTCGCTTATTATCGTAGATTTCGGCACCGCAACGACCTTCGACTACATAACCGCCAAGGGTGAATATGCCGGCGGCTCCATAGCGCCGGGGATCATGATCTCACTCGAGGCGCTTTTTGAGAGGGCCTCGAAGCTCCCGAGGGTTGAGCTTGTCCAGCCCAGGACCCTTGTGGGAAAAAATACAGTCCACGCGATGCAGGCAGGGATCACATACGGGTATATAAGCCTTGTTGACGGCATCGTAAAAAGGATCAGGGACGAAGTAAATACCGACCCGTACGTGATAGCGACAGGAGGCCTCGCCGGCCTCATCTACAGGGGATCGTCAACGATCGACGAGGTTGACGAATTCCTCACGCTCAAGGGGCTGAAGATACTCTACGAGAAGAACAAGGACCATCACAAGTTCAAATAACAACAAAATCGTAAGTCGTATGTTCTTTGTATATTTTCCCATTATATGGTATATTGCAATACATATTGCCTTCCTCAACCTATCCATTACCGAAGGTTAACCTGCTACTTTTGCATAGACTGAGCTACCGCAATAAATAACGGAACAAAAGGAAAATTCATAGAAATGGAAAAATTTGAAAATCTTACCCTGTCGGGAGAATTCCGCAGGGCTGTAGAAGCTATGGGGTTCGAGGAGCTGACCCCCATACAGGCAAGGGCAATACCGCCGATCCTTGAAGGAAGAGATGTCATCGGCCAGGCACAGACCGGGACAGGCAAAACGCTTGCCTTTGGAATACCCCTGCTGGAAAAGATCAATCCCAAGACGAAAAGGGCGCAGGCCATCATCCTCTGCCCTACAAGAGAACTCGCCATCCAGGTTGCCGAGGAGCTCAAAAGGCTCCTCCTCCACAGAAAAGATATCCGGATCCTCTCGGTATACGGGGGCCAGCCCATAGACCGGCAGATCAGGGCGCTGAAAGGGGGGATCCACGTCGTTATCGGCACGCCGGGCCGCACCATCGATCATATAAACCGGGGCACATTGGACCTCTCTGATGTAAAAACGGTCGTTCTCGATGAAGCCGACGAGATGCTTAATATGGGGTTTATCGACGATGTGGAAACCATACTTCAGCGCACTCCCCATGAGCGGCAGACGCTTCTCTTCTCTGCCACGATGCCGAAGCCGATCCTGGACCTTACGCACAAGTACCAGCAAAACCCTGAGTTCATAAAGGTTGTCCACAAGCAGCTTACCGTTCCGCATGTTGAGCAATCGTACTTCGAGGTAAGAGAAGGCGCCAAGCTCGATGTATTATGCAGGCTTATCGACATGTACAACCTCAAATCCTCTCTTGTTTTTTGCAATATGAAGAAAAGGGTCGACGAAGTGGTTATGCATCTCCAGGCGAGAGGATATGTTGCCGATGGCCTCCATGGAGACATGACCCAGCCGCAGCGCGACAGGGCCATGAACAGGTTCAGAAAAAATCTCACCGAAATACTCGTTGCTACCGATGTAGCGGCGCGGGGGATCGATGTGGAAGATATTGAAGCCGTTTTCAACTATGACCTCCCGCAGGATGAAGAATACTATGTGCACCGCATAGGGAGGACCGCACGGGCCGGCAAAAAAGGGCGCACCTTTGCCTTTGTCGTGGGGCGTGAGGTCTATAAGCTCAAAGAGATCCAGGCATACGCAAACGTCAAGATACAGCGCCAGCCTGTCCCCTCTCTTGCAGACGTGGAAGAGATAAAGACGGCCAATATGCTGGAGAGGGTAAAGGCAGCCATTGACGATGGTAATGGTGGTCTCCGCCGGTACGTCGGCACCATCGAATCGCTCTGCAATGAAGACTATACCTCCGTGGACATAGCGGCAGCGCTTTTAAAAATGCTCCTCAGTACCGATGAAAAGGAACCTCTGTACCAGGAAAAACGTCCACGGGAAACGAACCGGCGGGAGGCAATGACGGCGCTGCGCATCAACGCGGGCAGCAAGGAGAAGGTAAAGGCAAAGGATCTCGTAGGGGCCATTGCCGGAGAAACAGGCATCCCGGGCAACCTGATCGGGAAGATCGACGTCTTTGAGCGCCACAGCCTTGTGGAGATCCCCGAGGAGATTGCGGAAGGCATCGTTCAAAACCTCAAGAGGTGCTACATTAAAGGAAAAAAGATAACCGCAGAGTTTGTGGATCGAAATTGAGCCCTATGGATAGAAAGAACGGCAAGCTGCCACCGCTGAAGATCAAGGGCAAAACGATAGAGGTGCCGATCATCCAGGGAGGCATGGGCATAGGCGTGTCGCTTTCGCCCCTTGCCGGTGCCGTAGCTGTTGAAGGCGGCGTCGGCATCGTATCGAGCGCATGCCTCGACAGGCTTGTCTCTAGGAGGAGCGGGAGATCTTTTAACACCTATGAGGCGGTCCGGGAAGAGGTATCCCTTGCAAAGTCGAAGGGAGGCATCGCAGGCATCAATATCATGGTTGCCATCGCGAGGGATTACAATGACTCCGTGAAGGGAGCCATTGATGCCGGCGCAGATGTGATCATATCCGGCGGAGGGATCCCCCTCGGCCTGCCCGCCATAAAAGACCCTGGCGATACCGCACTGATTCCCATCGTCTCATCTGCAAGGGCGCTTGAGCTTATATGCAAAAAATGGGAACGGGCAGGATACCGTCCCGACGCCGTCGTCCTGGAAGGTCCTCTTGCAGGGGGCCACCTGGGCTTTGCATTCGACCAGATAGGCCTCGAGTCAAATAAACTGGAAAATCTCTTTTCCCCGGTGAAAGAAGTGGCGGAAATGCACGGCGGCTTCCCGGTCATCGTGGCCGGGGGCATCTATAACCACGATGATATTGTGAGGTTTATCCGTATGGGCGCCGACGGGGTGCAGATGGGAACAAGATTCCTTGCAACCGAGGAAAGCAGCGCATCGCCGGATTATAAGCGCGCTGTCGTCAATGCAGGAAAGGAAGATATCGTTGTTGCACAGAGGCCGGGCTCGCCCTGCAACATGCCCTTCATGGTCATAAGGCAGTCGCCCATGTTCATCGATGCCCTTCAGGGACAGAGAAAACCGAAATGCGATAAAGGGTATATACTCTCCAAAGACAGGGACGGGTGCTTCAACCGGTGCGCGGCAAAAGAGAACAACGAAAGCAGTTTCTGCATCTGCAACGGGCTTTTAAGCTCTGCCGGTTACAACCCTGGTGCCGAAAAGCCGCTCTACACGGTAGGCGCCAACGGCTACAGGGTCGACCACGTCATGACCGTAAAAGAATTGATGGATGAGCTGACCGCGAACGGCAACGGCCGGCGCTAACGAAAAAGCGGCTCATGGCTCATAGCAACTGTAAAAACAATAACCAAACACCAATAACCAAGCTCCAATTAATCACCAATACCCAATATTTAATAACCAAACAAAAAACTTGTCGGTATTGTTTTTCGTTTGGATATTCTGTCATTGATTATTGGGTATTCATTGGTGATTGATGTTTGGTTATTGGTGATTGATCTTACCATGGCCGTAAGCCCTTTTTCATTACATGTTTGCGGTGGGTGTCCCGACGCCATGCTCATCCTCATGAAAGGTCCTGATTAAATTCCATCTTCTCAAATATCGGGCCGATCGCGGTGTCCATTGCCAGCCGCTGATGGGCCTTCACGGCCTCCTGGAACCGGTACCAGCGGCTCTCCTTATAGTTCCCCTTCCACGCATATTCCGTTTCGCTCCTGGGCACAGTATCCTCCCCGCCGGCGTACGGGATCTCCACGCTGACACGATCGACCGCCTCTCTGAACCAATCCTTTTTATCGTATTTGATAAAACCACGGCCGATCAGTTTTTTATAACGATCGATGCGGTCGTTCTTGCCGTCTTTATGTTTGCCGATCGCCTTAGCGACCTGCGCCGCCACTTTCCGGCTGTCAGGCGAGGTGTTCAGATGGTCCGCGTACCTTTGATAGATGCAGCGGGCGGCCTCGATAAAACGTTCCCTGTTGTCGATCTTCGAATGGCTTTGAACGAGGCGCCGGTCTTCCCACGATAAAGAGATCCTGTCCGGCTTGTATCCCGCGTCGGCGTGCCCGATGTCGGGCACGATGCCTTCGAACAACCCCTTCATCCCATTGAAGCTCTCTTCAAAGCCGGCGAAGTTCTGGTGAGCGAAGGTGTCGGCATACATGTGTGTGGCTATGCCGATCCTGTACAGGTCGTGGGAATCAAGGGCAGCCTGAAGGAGCTGCCTGCTGTTAATGTTGTCCGGTATGGTGTTCATCAGGTGGAGCTTCCCGTCGCGGCGCCGGGCGCAGTCGCCTGCTATCTCTCCCAAGGTCCCCGGCATGAAATGAAAGGCCGGGTAGATCCTCATCAGCTCCTTCTGCGGCCTGAGGATATTCGCCGTCTGGCTGATATAGTTCGAATACTCACCGGGGCCGCCTTTGTCGATCGTGCATACAGTGGTGTTGTCGTCGGTGTATTGCGAAGCACAGGCGATCACACAGGCATCGTCCGGCCCGAACCCCGCCCTGAGCGCGATAATGTACGTTATGTAATAATGGAACTCTATGTCCATGATTCACTCAGAAGCATCATTTCCCTCTTGTCCTATCTTTGCTATTGGCTGTTTTTACGTTACAGTCTATTCTTTGATGTATTCAGTGCCGAAGGCGTTGAGGTAGACGATCTCTTTTAAGGGTTTGCGGGGGGTGAATTTGGGCGCCTCGCCGGGCGCCTCGTCAAAATAGCCCAGCGGCGTCATCGCGGTGATCGAGAACCCGTCGGGTATCTTCAGGATCTCTTCCGCCTTTTTCGCGTCGAAGAGCCCTACGTGGACGGTGCCGAGGCCGAAGTTCCACGCGGCGAGCACGATGTGCTCCATGGCTATCCCTGCGTCGAACATGAACCAGTCGCCCTTGTCGGTTGCTGCCTGCCCCTTGTAGAACCCTGCAAGCTCTCTTTTGGCAGCGACACAGATGAGGGCCGGCGCATCGATGATCGCCTGCCGTGCGGGGTTGCTGCCGCCGGGAAAGATCTCTGAGGCAAGCCTCTCTTTTATTGCCTGGTCCTTCACGACGATGAAGCGCCACACCTGCGTGTTTGCCCACGACGGGGAACGCCGCGCCGCTTCGAGGATCTCAACGATGATCTCTTCGGGGACAGCGTCCTTCCTGTATTTCCTGATGCTCCTTCGCTCGTGAATGGCCTTCAGCAGATCCATGCCTTATTATG
>JAKQBZ010000057.1 GCA_029559435.1 Deltaproteobacteria bacterium
GCGGGTTATTATCGGCCCGGGGACAGGAAAGCAGAAAGGGGTTGATGGCGGGGGCCATGCCGGGCATGTCCCGGGCATAGCGGATGTGCGCGCCACCCTGGAACTCCTTGCGCGGTATGATCTGCCGCTGCCCGGCTATGCCCTGGTCAGGACTGTCGAAGAGGGCATTGAGGCGGCGCGCCGGATCGGCTATCCGGTTGCGCTTAAGCAGTCATCTCCCCATGTTGTCCATAAGAGCGATCTGAATGCCGTGCTCCTTGGCCTTGCCGATGGGGCTGCATTGAAGCGGGCATTCAACGAGTTGCAGGCGGAAGAATACCTCATACAGCAGATGGTTGCCGGCGGCCATGAGACGATAGTGGGGTGCAGAAACGACCCGGAGTTCGGACAGGTGGTCCTCTTCGGCATGGGCGGCATATTCGTGGAAGTGCTGCGCGATACTTCGATTCGCCTGCTGCCGATCGGGCTGCCCGATGCCCGGGAGATGATAAGCGAGATCAGGGGGTCGAAGCTCCTGCAGGGTTTTCGGGGGAGCGAGCCTGCCGACGTGGATGCAATTGCATCCTGCCTGGTCGCCGTGTCCCGTTTATTCCAGGAGCACCCGGAGATTTCAACCCTTGACATCAACCCTCTTATAGCCTTGCCCGCCGGCCGTGGATGCCTGGTGGTCGATGCGAGGATGGAACGGGCATAGGAGGAGATAACATAGAGAGAGGCAGGAGAAGTTTATATGCAGTACATTGAAAGGCGGTTCTTGGCAATGTCAAACAAAGGAGGAAAAAAATGAAGAGAGACAAAAAATTATTGGGAATGGCGATCATTGCTGCAGTATCTTTTGGGCTTTTGCTGGGCGGTTTCACTATCTGTTATGCACAGCAAACGGTCCTGAAGGTTGCACATCAGTGGCCTCAGGGCGATGTGCGGGATAAATGGGTGTCAAATTTCTGTGCACAGCTTGAAAAGCATAGCAGCGGCACTGTAGCCTGCCGCGTGCATGCGGGCGGTACGCTTATGAATCCCAAGACTCAGCCGGATGCATTACGCCAGGGCGCCCTTGATGTGGCGGTATGGTATCTGGCATATTCGGCCGGGAAAGCCCCTTTGCTGGGGATACTTGACCTCGGCGCCGTTGTTCCCTATCCGGAAAAAGGACTTAAGCTGGCGCGCAGCGAGGTGGGAAAAAGGATGAGCGTAGAGGCGGAAAAGCTGGGAATGAAGGTTATCTCCTGGGGTTTTACGCCAACGTCGGTGGGTTCCACAAAAACGCTTATCAGGCTCCCCGGCGATGTAGCCGGATTGAAAATGCGGGGAGGGGCCAAGACGATCGAACAGCTCTTCAAGGCCTCCGGAGCGGCCATTACGCACGTGAGCACCGGCGATGTCTATATGGCGCTTCAAACAGGGGTACTGGACGCGGTTCTCACGGCTGACGCGTCATTCGTATCGTTCCGGCTCTTCGATGTTCTCAAGACCCTGACCATATCAGGAGACCACTCCCTGTCGAATCCCTGCGTAGCAATTGTAATGAGCCCCATCACTTTCAAAAAGCTTACTCCGGACCAGCAGAAGGCGGTTATCACGGCGAGACAGGAGGCTGAGGCCGCATTCCTTAAAGCGGTGAAGGCGCAATCGGCCGAGTGCAGGGAAACATATATCAAGAAAGGGGTAAAAGTCCACGAATTTACCGATAAAGAGTACGAAAGCTGGGTGGAAGTCGCAAAAAAGGAAACCTGGGTATCCTACATGAAAGAGGTGAAAGGGACCGAGGACCTGTTCGCCATAATAGAAAAGACAAAGTAGAGAACGGATAAAGATCGTCGGGAGAAGGAACCATGAAAACGACAGCGCCAACGAAGAACAAAGGATTTTTTGGAAGGATCCTGGATAGGGTTGCAGACGTCGCGGGGTTTATGAGCATGGCAGCAGTGGTCTTCGCCATGCTTGTGATCGTCTATGAGGTGATCGCGCGCTATGTCTTCAGGTGGGCTACCGTCTGGGAAGTTGAGGCCGCCATCATGGCGACCATCTTTGTTACCTTCGTCGGCGCTGTTTTTTCCCTTAAGAACAATGCCCATGTCACGATGGACGACATCGTGCTGCCCCATCTGAAACCGAAGGTGAGAAAATGGCTGGCGCTGATAACACCTGTCTTCTCGCTGATCTTTTGTGTGATCCTGGCCTACAAGAGCTGGAAGATGTTCTGGGAGGCCTTCAGCTTAGGTTGGAAGTCCGAAACGATCTGGGCGCCGCCGCTTGCGATCCCTTACAGCTTTCTTGCCGTCGGCGTCAGCATTATGTGTCTGCAATTGATAGGGATCATAGTCAGGGCCGCGAAATCGCTTCGATCGGGGGTGGAAAATGTTTGATGGACTGATCGTTGTATCTATCACCCTCTTGCTCCTTCTTTCCGGCATGCCGTTGGTCTTTGCCTTCGGCATCTCCGGCCTTATCTGCGGGTTGCTTCTGGGAGGAAGCGGTTCCATCGCAATGCTGGCGCATGTTATCTACCACAGTGTAGACAGCTTCGAGCTCCTTACGATCCCGCTCTTTGTTTTCATGGGAGTTGTCATCACCGTGGCGCCCAGCGGAAGGGACCTCTACGAGGCGATCCACCGGTTCCTTTACAAAGTCCCCGGAGGAATCGCCATCAGCAACATCTTTGCCTGTACCATATTCGCCGCAATGAGCGGATCGAGCCCGGCTACAGCGGCGGCGATCGGCACATCGGGCATCCCGGAGATGAGAAAGCGGGGTATTCCCGATTTCTTAGCCTGCGGCACCATAGTAGGGGGAGGGACCCTCGGCATACTGATCCCTCCCAGCATCACCCTCATCGTCTATGGCGTCGCAACGGAGGTATCCATAGGGCAGCTCTTTATCGGCGGGATAGTACCGGGCATCATCATATCCTTTGCCTTCAGCTGCTGGATCGTGATCTGCATGTATTACAAGCGGAGAAGAGGACAGATGCAGGCCGCTGCAGGCGGCGAGACCCTTGTAAGGGAGCACTATTCCTGGTCCGAGAGGATGCAGTACCTGCCGAAGACCATTCCCTTCATAATCCTGATCGCTCTCATTCTCTACTCTATCTACTTCGGGGTGGCGACACCGAGCGAGGCCGCCGCTATTGGCGCCTTGGGAGGCGTTGTCCTCACGCTGGTTTTTTACCGGGCTTACATAACAAAAGGGAATGCAATGGAGATCCTCAGGGCTACAGTAAACCAGACGGGCATGCTCATGCTTATTGCGACGACGACCCTGTTTTTCAGCAACGTCATGACAGAGATAGGGCTGACACAGCAGGTGGCCAACCTGGCCGGCAGCGTCCAGGCGTCAAAATGGGCGACCCTGGTGGTGATAAACGTGATCCTCCTCGTAATGGGGGCATTCCTGCCCCCCTTTGTCATTATCCTTCTGACCGCGCCGCTTTTGCTGCCGCTGATCAAGAACCTCGGGTTCGATCCCATCTGGTTCGGGGTGATGATGACGATCAATATGGAGATCGGGTGTATCTCCCCGCCATTTGGGTTGAATCTTTTCGTGGTCAAGGGCATAGCGCCGGATATACAGATGTCGGTGATACTGAAAGGAACAGTGGCCTTTGTGGCGATCTTGATGCTCTCGATCGCGGCGTTCAGTGTGTTTCCCGAGATTGTGCTGTGGCTGCCCAATAAGATGGCCGCCGCAGCGATGGCAAAGTAGCATAATAATGAATAATGGCAATGAAGTATCAGATAAAACAGCTCAACTGAGATAAGGAGGAAGCAATGGCCCGGCAACTAACCGATAAGTATTGGGATCCTAAAGTGGAAACCATGTCCGCCGATGAGATGGCGGCGCTCCAGTTCGAAAAGCTGAAGAGGCAGCTTGCCTATAACTACAACAGCTCCCTGCTCTACAAAAGCAAGTTCGAGCAGGCGGGAATGAAGCCCGAGGATGTGCGAAGCTGGGAAGATTTTCGCCGCATCCCCGTCACGGGCAAAGACGAACAGAAGAGGAGCCAGGAGGCATCTACCGCCGAACTGGGCCATCCCTTCGGGCCGGGGACAATAACCTGCGCCACGCAGGACAAGATAGTGAGGTTGAACTCTACCTCAGGAACAACAGGAACGCCCACGCTTTACGCTTTGACGCAGCATGATGTGAACATCATGAACGAGCTCCATGCGAGAAGGCTCTGGATGGTGGGGATACGGCCCGGCCATAGGGTGCTCCAGGGGCTGTCGCTCAGCATGTTTACGGGAGGGCTGCCGCTGTCGCAGGGGATCATGCACTCCGGGGCATGCGCGGTGCCGGTGGGTGCAGACGGCGGAACCAAGAGGGTGCTTGATTTTATCGAGCTTACCCGACCCCACGCGCTTTTTACCACCCCCTCCTTTGCACAGTATGTGCTGGAGCAGTGCAAAAAACTGATTGGCAAGGAGGCGAGCGAACTCGGCCTGAAATGGATCTTCCCGGTAGGAGAGCCGGGAGCCGGTAACGTCGAGGTGCGCAAGATCCTTTCGAAAGGTTTCGGCGGAGCACATATCTGCGACCAGACCGGAGGAGGCCATAGCTTCCAGGGGGCAGAATGCCTCGAGCCGCCTGAGGTATACAGCGGCATGCATTTTACATCAGCGGATTACTGCATCCTTGAGCTCCTCGACCCCAAGACAAAGAAGAATATCGACATGGTGGACGGGGCCGTGGGCGAGATGGCCATGACCTTCCTCGATTGGGAAGGGACGCCGTTCCAGAGGTATGCATACGGGGGCCTTCTCCAGATAGCGACGACTCCCTGCGGCTGCGGCAGGACATCGCTCAGGTTCAAGATCGTGGGCCGCGCCGACGACATGCTCATCGTGAAAGGCGTGAACGTCTTTCCGGAGGCGATAAAGAAGGAGATATTGAAGTTTGTCCCGAGGGTCACCGGGTTCTTCAAGATCATCCTCGACAAGCCGGGGCCCTCCGTCATCCCGCCGCTCAAGATCAGGATAGAATACGGCCAGGACATGGAGGAAAAGGACATCGGCGCCCTGGAAGAGCAGATGCACAAGGTCTTTAAGGAGACAGTCAGGGTGACGCCCAAGTTCATCTGGGTGGGTCCGGAGTCGATACCGAGAGAGACGGCAAAGAAGACCAAACTGATAGAGATTGTTAAAGCCACGTAGCGCACCGGCAGAACAGTGCGGCTTCAACAGAATCTCTTGATCCGGCAGGAAAAACATTTTTCAATATGAATGATTCCTCGCAGCGTGCTGCAGGGTAACACTGTCCCCTCTCTCCTCGCGGGAGAGGGTCATAACAACAGCGTTCCCTCTCTCCTCGCGGGAGAGGGGATTTAACGGCTGCAGGATCGGGTGCTCTAACCTGTCCCCTCTCCCCTTGCGGGAGAGGGTTAGGGTGAGGGGGCATAATTATGCCGTTTCTATCCTCCGGTTCCCCGCAGCTTGCTGCGGGGAACTTCATTAAGCGGATTTGAGTTCCCTCAGATTTTTGAAGGAGATAGGCAGCAAGAGCAAAAATCTGGTATAATCCTTATTGAAATACATAATCAGTCGGGAGGAGACATTGGTGAAAATAGGCAGCTTCCAATTACACAAGCCTGTTCCGGAATGCAATGAGCCTTACGTTTTGGCTACCCTTCATCCCTGGATAGACGTCAACAATGTTGGGAGCATGGTTTTGGACGAACTGGAGGCGCAGTTCGGGGCCGTTGAGCTGGGGAGGTTATCCAAGCCGGGCGATTTCTACGATTTTACGCGATACCGGCCTGTTATCAACCTCGAAGAAGGCGTTCAGGGCATGTCCATTCCCAATACGTCTGTGCGTCATGCAAGAAGGGAAGGGCAGAACGACCTTTTGCTGCTCCGCCTCCTTGAGCCCCATGCCCATGCAGAGCTTTATATAAGCTCTGTTGTGAAACTTCTCAAGGCTTTCAAGGTGCGAAAATATATTCTTTTGGGAAGCATGTATGATTCGGTGCCCCACACGAGGCCGCTGCTCGTCAGCGGATATGGCATGGGCGAAGGGGCGCGCCGGGACATTATGAAGGTAGGTGCTCTGCCCATTACGTATAATGGCCCTTCAAGCATTGCAAACCTGATCACAAAAGAGGCCGCCGCGTCAGGGATCGACGCGACCGTACTCATCGTATCTTTGCCCCAGTATGTTGTATTGGAAGAAGATTACCTGGCAAAGGTCAGGCTGATGGAAATATTGAACATGCTCTATAATATCCCTGTTAATAAAGAAGACCTGGAAAAGGCCCTGGAGCAGCGCAATCTGATCAGCACAAGAGTGGAAACCTCTCACGAGGTGAAAGTACTTCTGCCCCAGCTTGAAAGCGTCTACGACATGCGGATCAAGGCAATGGAGGAAAGAGGGGCGCAGGGCCTGACCGCGGAAATGGAAGACCTGCTCTGGAAGATAATGGGAAAGGATATAGGAAAGGCATAGCCGCTAACGAGTCCCGCCGCATTTCGCTTTGCACGGCTGAATGAAATTCTTGACATAAATGAGATTATGGGCAATGATTTCAAAAAATATCTCACGGAGGTTGGTATGAAGAACAGAATGAGAACGCCTGTCGGCGCATGGAAGATCGTCATTGTCGCGCTCTGTTTTGTTGCCGTGCTGTTGCTTGCCGGCACTTCCGCCTGCAACGCCGCTGATGCGCCGAACGGCAGCTACAAGAAGACCTGCAAGAGCATTAATTATAATGCTGATGCGAACAGGATCACAAGCGCCAGCTGCAAAAAGATGGACGGGAAATGGAATACAACGCAGTTACATAACGTGAATGGTTGTATTAACAATGGCGGCGACATCTCAAATTGCAACGGGACGCTCGAATGTACCGGCGTGAACCTCCCGAGCGTAGGCTCTTATCAGAGATCGTGCTGGTGCTGCAAAATGGTGGGAAACACTTTGGGCTGCTACTGTAATCCGAAAAAGGGGAAAGCAAAATATACTACGCTGAACAACGCCGCAAGCTATTCTGATATCTGGAATGACAACGGAAAGTTGAAGGGCAGGTAGCGGACGCCCTTTTCTGTATCGACGAAAAACCCCATGCGGCTGTATGCATGGGGTTTTTCAATCCCGATGATCCCCCGCAGCGTGCAGCGGGGTGATACCGTTCCCTCTCCCCTCGCGGGAGAGGGTCAGGGTGAGGGGGTAGTTCACCCCTGTAGCGCCTCCTTCTTAAACTTGACGCAGGCCGCTTGAAAACTATAGAATAGTGACGGAAAAGTCCGAGGAAGAACAAAAACGAAAAGCTTCCACTCGGCATTGAAAGGATGATATGAAAATAAGGCTGCCCGGCATCTTTAAACGGAGAAAGAGGCGCGAGGATGATGACCCGAGGGTACGGGTAACGAGAGACATATCGCCCTCAGATTTCGTCCTTGTCAACGACCAGTCGTACATATACAGGGAAAAGGTCCTCCCGCAGGCCTCAACGGTCGAGTTCTGGGAGGGAAGCGGCCTGGTCAATTTCTTAGCCAACAGCCCCTTTCTGAAGAGCGAGATACTCGATGTGGGATGCGGCAGTGGTGAGATAGATATCATACTCGCCGGGAAAGGGTTCACGGTCACCGGTATCGATATCTCGCCCTACGCGATCAACATGGCGCAGGCCCTTGCCGAAAAATATCCCCACTGTCGCGACAGGGTCCGGTTCGTGGCCGGAGATATGGAGTCGATCTCCTTCGAGAGAAGATTTTCGTCTGCGATCATCTCCCATACCTTTGAACATGTAATAAATCCCGATAGGGTAATGGAAAATGTCATCAGGTTTTTGGAGCCGGGATCACATATACTGGTCGCCGTGCCGAACAAGAAGGCATGGCGCGACAGGACGCACCTCAGGTATTACACCGAGAGAAGCATGAAAAAGTTCCTGTCCCGCTACTCCGATTCCCCTATTGTAGATGTAGATAACCACGAAAGGATGATCTTCGCATCGGCGAAGACAAGAAGCTGAATATTCAATAACCAAACGCCGATGCCCGTACGTATATCAAAATCCCCCCTGGGGTCAGGTCTTGCAATCATGCATATCGTGTGATAGAGTCTCCTCATGGCCCGCCCGCTCCGTATAGAATATCCCGGCGCCCTCTACCATGTCACCTCCCGCGGGAACGCCAGGCAGAAGATATTCAGGAACG
>JAKQBZ010000260.1 GCA_029559435.1 Deltaproteobacteria bacterium
CTGAAGGCCCTGTCGCGGAGCGGCTTCATGCCGGGGAGACCACGCGTGTACCAGATGAAGAACTTATGGAAGATCCCTACCCCTCTTTTTTCGCCATAGTGCCGGAACAGCAGGTCAAGATGGGCTTTCATAACGGTTACGCGCTCGTTGATATCAGGCCTCGCGCATTTCGTGCCGTCCCGTAAGAATTGAATTGCCTCCCTGAAGATCCATGGGTTCCCGAGGGCGCCTCTCGCCACTGCCACGCCGTCGCAGCCGGTCTCGTCGAACATCTTTCCGATGAGCGGCATTGAGATATTGTCGCCGCTCGCGATGACGGGCATCTTCACTGCATCTTTTACTTCCCTGATGACACGGTAATCAACGGTTCCGCTGTACCCCTGCATCCTTGTCCTCCCATGGATAAAGAGCGCGCTGATGCCTGCGTCCTCAGCGTAGCGGGCGATATCCGGGGCGTTTATCGAATCCTGGTCCCACCCTGCCCTGACCTTCACCGTCACGGGTACTGTCGAATGTTCAACGATCACCCTGAGGAGCTCTCCCAGGGCGCGCGGGTCTTTGAGGAGCGCCGCCCCTTTTCCCTTCCTTGTTATCTTCGGCGTGGGACAGGCGGCGTTGAGATCGATAAGGTCAAATTCGTGCCCTTCGAGAGAGCGAAGGGCCTTCACGATATGTTCTGCGTTGTTGCCCAGGAGCTGTATCCCGAGGGGGCGGTCATCGGGATCTGACGAAAGCATGTGGCGGGTCCTCTTGTCCATCTGGTACAAGCCGCTCACATCTACCATCTCAGTAAAGGCAAGCGGAGCGCCGAAGGAACGGGTGATAAGACGGAACGGCAGATCGCTCACCCCTGCCATGGGGGCAAGCATACAGGGAAAAGGCAGGGTGATGTTGCCGATCGCGAGCACGGATCCATTCTACCCCCCGCCCGTGGCGGTGTCAAATATATGAGGGTCGCTCCGGCGATCAGCAGGCAGCCGGCGCAGTACTTTAATGAGCTGCCCAGCAGCACGCAGCGGGGGATCAGAGGATAGAAGCGGCATGGCCATGCCCCCTCACCCTGCCCTCTCCCGCGGGGGGAGAGGGGACAGCGTCACCCCGCAGCACGCTGCGGGTGATCATCCGGATCGAGAAGAATGAAAATCCGGCATTATACGTGATTGCGGAGCATCAGCTCCAGCGGATGCGGGTTCAGGTAGTGCTGTCTTTTCAGGTACGGCTCACCGTATTTCCGGACGTAGTGGTTGAGGATGGTTACGGGAACAACGAGGGGGATGAGCCCTTTTCGGTAGTTCTCGATAATCCCCAGCAATTCCTGCTTCTCATCGCCGGTGAGATCTTTTTTGAAGTATCCCATGATGTGATGGAGCACATTTGTGTTCTTTCTTGACGTAGCGACGAGGCGCAGCCCTTCCATCATGGCTTCTATGTAAGCGCCCGGCCTGCTCCTGCTCTTCCCCGGGTTCGCCACTATCTTTCCGAGGATAGAGACATGCTGTGGGCTGTGCGCCATGACCAGGAGCTTGTGATCTGTATGGAAATTGACAAGGTCCCCCGGTGACCCTCCTTTCTTGAGGAATTCCTGCCACCTTTTGAAGACAAAGACCCTCTCAATGAAGTTCTCCCTCAGCTTCGGATCGTTCAGGCGTCCATCATCCTCTGCAGGTAGCAGCGGAAATCTTTTCATGAAGGCCTTCGCGAATATCCCGGCCCCTCTGCGGCCCGGCATGCCGCTTTCACTGTAGACCTTGACGCCCTGCATGCCGGAGCTGGGCGACCTGCTTTTAAAGATAAACCCTGACAGTCCTTCCTTCGCAAGGTCATCAAGCTTCCTCTGCGCCCACCCTTTCATGCGGCCTGTGTGGTCGATGCCTGTCCTGATGGTAAGGAGCTTCGGGTCTTCGGGGTCGCCGACAAGCCGCATCGCCTCCCTCGGGACCGGGAGGCCGCAGCCCACCTCCGGGCAGACCGGGACCCAGTCAAAATAACGGCCGAGGGTGTCAGTGATGTAGCGGTCGTGCTTGTGGCCGCCGTCGTACCTTACCTTTTCTCCGAGAAGGCACATGCTGATGCCGATTGTTATCTTCTCCATGGCGCTTATCCCCCTTTACCGGAAATCGATGAGGATCTTCAGGCTGCCTTTCTGCCCCGCCGCTTTGAACGCCTCAAGGGCATCGCCCACCGGAAATATCCCGCTGATAAGCGGCATGACATTGATGGCCCTGTCAGACAGGGCGCGCAGTGCAGGCTCAAATGGCCCGCACCGTGATCCGATAAGCGTGACCTCGTCAATGACGACCTTATTGAGGTCAACCTCTCTCGTTGAGGCCACGGTGCTCTTCAAGACGACCGTGCCCCTGGGCCTCACGCATTCGAGCGCCTTCTGTAGACCAGCCGGTGTCCCTGTTGCCTCAACGACGACATCTTGTCTTTTATCCACAGGAAGGTCTCTGGCAAGACAGGTGCCGATCCCGGCCTCCCGCGCGATGGCGAGCTTGTGTTCGTGGTTGCCTGCCAGCATCGTCTCCGCCCCTGTGAGCGCGAGGACGAAGGCGCAAAGGAGGCCGAGCTTCCCGTCGCCAAGGACGATGATCCTGTCGGTTGGCTTTATATTTACCTGCTCCACGATCTCGAAGGCAGCAGCCAGCGGTTCGGCAAATACCGCTTCTTCATCGGAGACATTGCCAGGCACTTCATGGAGGTTTTCTGCGGGCAGCGTCAGGTACTCTGCAAAGGCCCCGTCCCTGCCGGAGATCCCGAGGGTCGTCCTCTCCGGGCAATGTCTCGAAAGGCCGCCTGTGCAGTAGTCACACACGCCGCATACGCAGTTGATCTCGCCGACGACCCTTTTGCCGGCCAACGATTTATTGCGTTCATTGACCTTTTCGACGGTGCCGACAAATTCGTGGCCCGGGATGCCTCTAAAGCCCATGTAGCCCTTAACGATCTCGAGGTCCGTGTTGCAGATCCCGGCTATCCTTACCCTGATGAGGGCATCGCCCGCCTTGTCGGGTTTCGGCAGCGGGCAGTCTTCTCTGTAATTAAGCCTGCCGTCAAAGACAATCGCCTTCATCTTCCTGTCCCGCCCTTTTTTGAATGTTTCTCGATAAACCAGTCTATCAGCGACCTTGCAATGCTTATCCTTCCCGGGATGTCCGGCAAACTGCCGGCATCAAACCACTGTGCGTCGACTATCTCCTCGCCGTCAATATTTATCTCGCCGCCGGCATAACGGGCCGTAAAGCCGATCATAAGCGAGTCGGGAAAGGGCCACGGCTGGCTTCCAAAATAGCGGATGTCCTCTACGTCGATGCCCGTCTCTTCCTTTACCTCGCGCCTGACAACCTCCTCAAGGGTCTCCCCGGGTTCAACAAAACCTGCGATGACGCTGTAAAGATCTTCCTTGAACCTGCTGGCCCTGCCGAGGAGGACCTTGTCCCCTCTCTCGACGAGGACGATCACTGCCGGGGAGATCCGGGGGAAGCTGATGAAGCCGCAGGCTGGGCATTCCTTTCCGAGCATGTCGGACCCGCTCTCGATCTTTGCCCCGCATTGGCTGCAGAACTGGGAGGTCCTGTCCCAATTTATTATGCCCAGCGCCTTCATTGCCATGGCGAACATGTTTTCGTCGAGGACCCCGAAGAGGCCCCTTAAGCCGTTGAAGGCCATGTTCTGAGGCGCTTCAGCGGCTTCCGGCAGTTCCGCTGCGTAGCACCGCGCATCGTTGACCCCCCCGATCAGCAGCGCCCTCAACGGGCTGATCTGCAATTCTCCTGTATTGTGCAGAAAAGGGATGGACGTTTTGCCGTGATCGTCATATGTCAGCAATCGGTGTCCCTTAAAGATGAACCACCATCCCGGTTTATCCATAGACAAAATAATCGCCTATTCAGAAGGAAAAAGTCAATCCGGATGATTCCCTGCAGCATGCTGCGGGGCAACACTGTCCCCTGCGAACCCTTTCCTTGAAAGAGGGCGTTGCTTGTGGTATGAAATTAGCACAATCCGGCCGGGCCCATCGGCATCAAGGACAGCCGGGCAACGATCCAAGGAGCTCCGAGATATGACGCAAGAAGACAGCTCTCACCCGACCGACTTTATCCGCGAGATCATCGATGACGACTTAAAGACAGGCAAGCACGGCGACCGTGTCGCCACGCGCTTTCCGCCCGAGCCGAACGGCTACCTCCACATTGGACATGCCAAATCGGTCTGCCTCAATTTCGGCATTGCGGCGCAATATAAAGGCACCTGCAACCTCCGGCTCGACGACACTGATCCCAGCGGCGAATCGCTCGAATATGTGGGATCCATTATAAACGACGTACATTGGCTTGGGTTTGACTGGGGGGATCGCCTTTATTATGCCTCGGACTATTTTGAGCAGCTCTATCAGTTTGCCCTCCAGCTCATTAAGGACGGCAAGGCGTACGTCTGCAGCTTAAGCGCAGATGAGATCCGCGACTACCGCGGGACGCTCACCGAGCCCGGCAAGGAGAGCCCCTACCGGAACAGGCCTGTCGAAGAGAACGTCGACCTGTTCACCCGCATGCGGGCAGGCGAGTTCGAGGATGGGGCGCACGTCCTTCGGGCCAAGATCGATATGGGCTCGCCGAACGTCGTTATGCGGGACCCCGTGATCTACAGGATCAAACGGGCCCCCCACTACAGGACGGGCGATAAGTGGGTTGTCTATCCGATGTATGATTTTGCCCACTGCCTTTCCGATTCCGTCGAAAAGATCACCCATTCCATCTGCACGCTCGAGTTTGAGAATAACCGCCCGCTATACGATTGGATCGTGAACCAGCTGATCGCCGGCGACCGCCCTCAGCAGATAGAATTTGCCCGCCTCAACTTAAGCTACACTATCCTCAGCAAGAGGAGGCTCATCGAGCTGGTTGAGCAGGGGCATGTTGCAGGATGGGATGACCCGCGCATGCCGACGGTTGCCGGTTTGCGGAGGCGCGGCTATACGCCGGAGGCGATCAGGAACTTTTGCGCGAAGATAGGCGTTGCCAAGAACGAAAATCTTGTCGATATCTCGCTGCTCGAGCATTGCGTCCGGGACGACCTGAACGAACGGGCGCCGCGCGCGATGGCTGTTTTGAGGCCTCTCCGCGTTATCATCGACAATTACCCCGAAGGGCAGGTGGAAGAATTTGAGTGTGCAAATCATCCGCAGAACCCCGCCATGGGAACGCGAAAGATCCCCTTTTCAAGGACGCTCTATATCGAACGGGACGATTTTGATGAAAATCCTCCGAAAAAATATAAACGGCTTGCCCCGGGCAGGGAGGTCAGGTTCCGGAATGCCTATGTCATCAAATTCAAAAGCGTGGTCAAAGACGAAAAGACCGGCGAGATCGTCGAGCTCCACTGCACCTATGATCCCGCGACGCGAAACAGCCCGCCGCCTGATGGACGGAAGGTTGACGGGGTCATACACTGGGTGTCGGCGGAGCGCTCCCTGCCGGCCGTGGCGCGTCTGTACGACCGGCTTTTTCAGATCGAAGACCCTGCCGGCGCCGGGGATGATTTTTTGAAATACCTGAACCGGGGATCCCTGGAAACGCTTACCACCTGCTATGTGGAAGAGAACCTGAAGGATGCTGCGCCGGAGAGCAGATATCAGTTTGAAAGGGTCGGCTATTTTTGCGTTGACGCAAAAGATTCCCTGCCGGGAAGGCCCGTATTCAACCGCATTGTGCCGCTTCGCGATTCCTGGAGCAAGATAGCAGGACATGAGAAAAAATAGACGCCTGCTCAAGGTCATGGGGTAATGCAATAACACGAAGGAGCTGTGCGTGGACCTGGGAAAATTGAACGATCTGGACAAGGAAGGGCTGCAGAGCTATCTCAAATTTCTTCTCTGGCACTATAGGGTCGTTGACGGCTTCTGGTTCCTCTCTGTGGAAAAAAGGTACGACCGCTCTTCGGCAGAACACCTGGATGAGGTCGTATGGGCAAAGATAGCCGGAATGTCGGCGCAGGACATTATCCACAGGTTTCATATAAAGGAAAAAGGGCTGAGGGGTTTTGCCGAAGCGATGAAATATTGCCCGTGGACGATGATCGTCGGGTACCATATCGAAGAGAGCGACAACGAGGTGATCCTGACGGCGCCGAAATGCGTTACCCAGGTCGCGCGGGTGAAGCACGGCCTGCCGGAATTTTACTGCAGGGATATGCACCTGAAGGAGTTCGAATCCTTTGCCCACGCCATCGATCCTCGCATAAAGGTCGAATGCATCTTTGCCCCGCCCGACCACCCGCCCGATTGCTTCTGCAAGTGGCGCTTTAGCTGTTAATGGGGCTCACGTCGCCCCCTCCAGCAGCAAAGCTGCCGGAGCCTCCCCTTCTCGCTCGAGAACTCGCTATAGAATATAAGTGCACACAGCCGTTAGCTGAGACAAAAAGGCTTTAATTCGTGCAAGGTGAAAGGCCCTCGTAATTCGTGAATCGTAATTCGTAATTGGACGAACCCAATGAAAGGAAATGCGTCATTGCGAGCGTAGCGCGGCAATCTCATTAATAGTTCATACCCTATGAGGTCGCTACGTCGCTTAGCTCCCCGCACCTTGTGCTTTTCCACTTACGACTCACGAATTACGAATTACGGGTGCTCCCGCCGAACGCATCACGCCGAACATTTTTTTCCGATATACGATTTACGATTCATACCAGATTTTTCTTGTAAAATC
>JAKQBZ010000066.1 GCA_029559435.1 Deltaproteobacteria bacterium
AAATAATCGATACCTTATTAAGAGCGATACTTGTTGCAGCTATAGCTGCGCCAGGAGGTGAACCAGCTTTAAGAACTGCAGGTAGTTTACTATAATTGAGTGCAAGATCAGTAGCCGATACTGCCACAGAAGCCAGATTCATCCAGTCAAAGTTTGATTGACTACTGCATCTCCCCCACGGGTCCACCCCCATAATGGGATTGTTCCCCGCATATACATAGAGGTTTACGTCCCCGCCATCGAGGCCTATGGGGTCTTCGCTTATGAACCTTCCTACCTGGGGATCGTAGTATCGGGCACGCATGTAGTAGAACCCGTTGGGTTCAGTCATGACGCCGTATTGCCCCACGAAGGTGAAGGGCTGCTGCACCGTCTCCTGCCGGTCCGTTATCTTCCCGAAGGGGTCATAGGCGTAAGAGTTCACCATGTTCCCCGCGTCATCGGTGAGGGCGATGGTGGAGCCGGTGGCGTTGTAATGGTAGCAGTAGGCCCTGTCTTCAGAGGTCGTTGTCATCGCCACGAGCCCTTTGCCGTAGATGTAGTACCTCGTGATCCTGTTCTCTCCGTCGGCCTCAGCAAGAAGGTTGCCGCTCGCATCATAGATATAGCGGGTGACGACGCCATCTCTCGTAGCCTCGACCCTGTTGCCCCTGCCGTCATAAATGAACTGCACATCATTGCCGATCTCTGTAAGCCGGTGCTCATCATCAAAAGCATACGTGGCGCCGTAGCCGTTTGTCAACCGCCCTTCGTCGTCGTAGGCGAAGCCGTCTCCTCCTGCGGCCTGGAGGCGATTGTTCCGGGGATCATAGGTATAGGAGATGTCCTCCTGAGAGAGCGCTGTCTGATAAGGTTCTTCCTGTACGACGCCGGTACGGTTGCCGCCGGCATCGAGGGTGAATGCATACCGCGAGATGGTGCGCCCGTTCGGATCGCCGGAGTCCGGCTTGTAGTTGTTGAGCATAGTCAACCTGCCGGCCCTGTCATACCTGTATTCGGTCGTTGACCCGTTGAAATGAGCGAGGCCGATCAGGCGTCCCGTTACATCATAGGTATACTGCGCCGTCCGGTCCTGCCACTGCACTGCTGCAAGCCGGTTTGCGGCATCATAGGAATAGAGCGCCTTTTTGTTCCCGGGGTAGGAGATCTCGGTTATGTTGCCCGCCTCATCATAGCCGTATGAGATGACAAACCCCCGGGGATCCATCACGGCAATGAGCCTTCCCGCGGCGTCATAGGAATAGTACGTTGTGCCCGTCCCATCCTCCATGGAGACGAGCCTGTCGAGAAGGTCATAGGTGAAGCGCACGCGGGAGCCGTCCTGGTAGGTGATCGTTTCGATCTTGTCTGTAGGAGTGTAGGTGTAGGCGGTAACGCGGCCGCTGCGGTCCCTTTTTGCGATCAGCCTTCCGGCGCCGTCGTAATCTAAGCTGACAGCCCTTCCCAGGGGATCAGTCCTGCCGGTAGGCAGCCCCCTTTTGTCATAAGTAAAGGTGGTGGTCGAGCCTGCCTGGTCGGTGAAAGCGGCCAACCTGCCTATGCTGTCGTAGGCCGAGGTGACGGCGGGATGGCCCCCGGTCTGCGCTGTCCGGGGATTGCCGTATGCATCGTAGGCGAAGGCGGTTGTCGTGCCCCTCGCATCCGTAGCGGTGTTGACAAGGCCGTCGGCATAATAGGTGGAGCTCGTTTTATTGCCGAGAGGGCCCTGGACGCTCGTGAGATGATGCTTCTCGTCATAGAAGAACCGGGTGGCGTAGCCCAGAGGATCGTACACATGGGTAAGGCGGAAATAGCTGTCGTAGTACTTATTGATGCGCTCATTCAGGGGATTGGTGATCGTCCTCAGGTTGTGGTCGTTGTCATAGGTGTAGGTGGTTTTATATGACCGCGGATCAGTAATGCTGACGATGCGGTCCTGGCCGTCGAATCCCTTTGCGCTCCTGTTCCCGAGCGGGTCTACGTCGGCATAGCCTCTTCCTTTTTCATCGAAATAGTAGGTGATCAGCCTCCCGGCGGGGTCTTCCTCCTGGTTTCTGTAAACGGAGAAATAGAAGCCGTACGTTGCCGTCCTGCCGCCCTGGCGCGGCACGGTCTGCGTCTTTACCCTGCCGAGGCCGTCATAGACATTGACGGCAGTAGCGATGCCGAGCGGGTTGGCGAGGTGCGTCATCCGGTGCCCCTCGTCGTATCCGTAGCTCCACCGCTTTCCTTCAGGGTCAATAAAGCCGGTCAGGTTACCGCCCGCGTCGTATGCGTAGGAGACCGACCGTCCCGCAGAGTCGGATACGGAGCTGATGGTATCCCCGGAATAGGAGAAGGCGAGGGTGCGGCCCCGTGCATCGCGCACGGAGGCAAGGTTGTTATTAATGCTGTATGCGAAGGTCATCGCGTTGCCGTCGATGTCCATGATCTCCCCTATCCTTCTATCGGCATTGAAGGTGGTGCGCGTGCCGGAGCGCTCGACAAGGCTGAACGTGCCGTCGGCATTCTTTGCAAGTTGTGTCGTTATGCCCGGAGGCGGGCTGTAGGAGCCGTCGGGGAGCCTGATGAACTCCATAAGCCTGCCGCCGGCCTGTACGGTGACGCTGTTGTCGTTGATCTGGTCCATCGCCCACTTGGCGATCAAGGCGGATATTACAGTATCCTTCACGTGGCTCTCATTCCGCATGATGTCGTTGATGACGTAAGCGGCAACGACAAAAGGCGCCGCCTCGGCGATCTGCCGCCTCCCCATGACGGGCCCGGCGTGGCTCCCCCTGTTCAGCCTGATGTCATAGCTGTGCGTCCAGCCGTATCCGAATCCGGCCTTTCTCGCATAATGGTTGCTGTTGTATGAGCGGATGAGGCTCAGGCCAAGCGGCTCACGGCTGCCGAGCTTCAGGTCGGTGTGATCGTACAGGTATGCGCCGCTTGCCATATCAACTGGTTCATCTGACAATTTGGGCGGGACGTTTGAAAACGTTGATGTCGTTAAGCGCTCCGGCGTATCGACGGATAGCAAGATATCCACATACTGTGCCGTGTTGAAGGGGTCGACAGGGACATTCTGTCCTATCCCTCCGTTATAGTTGCCTACGTACATCCCGGAGACCCAGTCGCTGTCCCGCGCCATGTATCCGTACCCCTGCCATTGTCCCAGCGCGAGGTTCCCGTATTCGGGCAGGACAAAGACATCGAAACCCTCGTTCTTTTTTGCATCGATCCCGGCCAGGGCTGTCGATGAGTAGCCCTTGAGCTGCTGTCGCACGGCCTGGTAATTGGAGCTGTCGGCCTGGAAGATCCGGTGGCCGCCGGCATTGGCGAGCTGAAGGACTTTTACCGTCGACGCGGCAGGCTTGTCTGAGCCCATGAACTGTTCCAGAATGGAGTGTTCGAACCCGCTCCCGTGGAACATCATGGTCTGGAAGAGGGCATAGATATTTTTGGCATTGTTATAATACTGATCGTAGGATCCGTAGGCGTAATTCAGGGCGCATGCCCATGCCGCAACGTCGATATAGGGGCCCGTTTCCTGGCCCACGACGCCTATGGCATGGAACATGACGGGAAGGGCGCCGCCCGAGACGATCCCAGACCCTACCAGCTCCTCTATCATCGATTTCTCGTTGAAATAGGTCAGGCCCATGATGTTGAGGGTCTCTCCGAGGACCTTCTCCTTGTCGTTCCCGGCCGTCAATCCCTGAAGAAGGTATTTGTCGAGCTGTTCCTGTCTTTTTTGAATAAGGGCGCTTCGTGGCGTGCCCGCGAAATTTGTTATTAAAGCATATACGCCGCCGCTCTTCAGCGAAGAGATTGCCGCCTGGGAGGCATAGTAGCCGTTGTTTGTCGCGGTGCCGTGATCGATGGTGAATGTTGCCGTGCCGTAGGTGCCGGGCGTTGTTGCGCTCCCCGAAGCGGCCAACGTGCCGTCGAGGCGCAGCTCAGGCTGATAGCTGCCGCCCGCGTAAGTGATCGTGATCCTCTTCCCGCCGATCCGGGGAACGATGAACGTGTGATCGATGCCGCCGTACTGGACGCGAAGCGTGGCGGTGTATTCAGGAGGGATCTCCTCCCAGGCAGCGCTGGCCGAGGTGGAATAGGGCAGGGACGTGGAATAGGACGTCATATCGGCCGCGATCACCCGGTAGGAGCTGCCCAGATAGCGCGCGGCCTCCTGCCCGGCGCCTTCGGCGCGGCGGGCTGCGACATAGTTGGATGCGTAATATGTTAGCCGCGACCTGATGTTCCCTTCGTTGATGTTCTGGGCATAGTCGACCCCCAGCGCAGCGCCCTGGGCGGCCGAGGCGATAAGGTCGTTGCGATCGTAGCCCATATCGGACGCAAGGTCGATATGCTGCCCATAGTTTTGCGTATACATCTTGAGGGCAGGGTCGAAGACGTAGTCCGCGCCGTCAATGTTCGCAGATACCCAGACCCTGCTGATCGTGCAGTATGTCTGGTAATCCGTCGTGAAAGGAATGCCCCCGTTGGCAAGCGTATACGCGTAATAGGTATCTCTCAGCCACCGGTCGACGGTCGGGATGCTGAGCGTCATCGTGCCGTAGACATACCGGGCGCTGTACCCGCTTGCCCTGAGCAGGGCGATCATCAGCGACGCCTGGTCGAAGTCATTGCCGCTGCCGTCTAAGTATGTGAGCGTTGCCCCTTTCAGCGATCCGAAGTACGGCAGGTAATCGATATTCTGCTTGATGTAATTGTAGATGGCCTTCGGATCGTAACGCAGCGCCCGGGCAAGCTCCCGGATCTCCGTGCCGATCTCGGCAGCCCCCGTCGTCGCAAGGGTAGCCATGAGGGGCTGCCCGGCGAGGCGTTTCGCCCTCTTCGCTGAAAAATGTGCCTCTGCCTGCCCGGGAGTGATCGGCATGCCCTGGAGGAGCATCCATCCTGACCTTCCCGGCCCCGGTTGTTTTTGCGTTTTACTTTCGTTCTTTTTTTCTCCATCGGCTGCCCCTCCTTCTTCTGCCTTGCCGTCTGCGTCCCCTCCGAGAACGAAGTCTTCCGTCAGCGACGACCCGGGAAGGATTACCATATTCCTGCTGATGGTGAGGTAGCCTTTCTTTGCGATGGTGATAATGTGCTCTCCCGGCGCGACAGAGGACAGCCGGTATTGCCCGGCGCTGTCTGTTGTGACGGAGCGCTGTCCGACCTTGATGCTCACGTTGCCTATCACGTTGCCCGATCGGTCCCTGACAGTGCCTGCCAGGAAAGATAATCCAGCGGTTCCCTGTCGTGCTGCGCTGCCCTTATCCGTGCTTTCGGTATTGCGCGGGATGCCGTCGACCAAGGGGAATCCTTCAAGGGCGCCGTCCTCATACGCGATCGTCCGGCATCCGAATATGGTCTCGCTGCTCACCTCGCTGTAGGCGACCCTGAGGTAGCCGTTCTCGCCCCAGCCGGTACCCCAGCTGTCCTTGATGATAAAGTATTGTCCCTCATCGTCGTATCCGACGGCAAGGGCCGCGTGGTACCCTTCGAGGTCTCCCCATACGTGCGCGTAGACTCCCGACCCGTAATAAAGCAGGTCGCTGTGGACCGCCATGAGGACGACAAGAGGGCCATAGTTGTAAAGGCTGTATTTGATGGACCGAACGGTGGGATCGACGAGGTACCATTCACCTATCTTATAGGCCGAGCCGGGCCATTCCCGGCAGATGCCCGAGCAGAGATCATCCGCGGACGTGTACGGGTAGCAACCCTCAGTCGGAAGGCCGATGTCCCGAATGAAATCAGACGCGAAGTCTATCCGCCCTCCATAACAGTTCCCGGCCCCGCTGCACGACAGAAGCGCCTGTTCGGACAGATCAAGAGATTCGGCCGCCGCGTTCCCGGAGAGGAGCAGCCTTGATTCGAGGGCGGCTGTTGCCGCGTGCGCCCAGCAGGCGCCGCAATCGCCCTGATCCCTGACCGGCGTCACGTAGCTGCTCCCGTTGTAATTCCTCCAGTCGAGCTTCGAAGGCACGCTTATCGCAGGGGCAACGATGATCGTTTCAGCGCCTGTCGGCGTAGGGATGCCTGATCCAAACCGTTTTGCCCTCTGATATGCGCTCAGCCGCGAAAGGGGGTTGTCACGGGGAGACCAGCGTGCCTTTTTTTGCGCTATCGTTTCTGCGATCCGGTCCTGCTCGAAGACGTCCGCATGGGTTTGAGCTACGCAGAAGGGAAAGATAAGCAGCCATGAGGCGATCAGGACGGTCAAAGAAAGAACGGATCTGGATCTCATTTTTCCTCCCGGATCTCGTTGTCCATCGAATCGATATCGGCCGGCGGGCGAGCTACCGCCATGTACGCCACCGTGATGCCGCCTGTAAATTGACGAAAGAGCATCAACAGCGATCGTTCGTGAGGCTATAATAATTTGACAGAAAGACGAGGTACAGGGTTTTGTGACGAATTTGCCGAAAAAAGTGTCGAATCCAGAAAATTGGATTTTGCTTTACATTTCGATATAGGGATTACGATA
>JAKQBZ010000093.1 GCA_029559435.1 Deltaproteobacteria bacterium
ACAGCGCCCACGGCGGCGGTCTTCGGATCATCGCCGAATATGAGCTGGTGGCCTTTATCGAACTTGATCCTGCCCACAACCCCTACCATATCAGTCGCCTCGATGGCCTTGACGACCTTGTCGGGATCAAGGGTGCCTGCCTTTTCGATGGCATTGACAAGGACGTAGACCGTGTCATAGGCCGGCGCTGCGCCGTGGCCCGACTGGATATCCTCTTTCCACCGTTTCATGTATGCCTCGGAGAACTTTACCGTCGGCGGGTACGCCTTTACCGGGAAATATCCGATCTCGAAGACGACGTTCATAAGCCCGTCGATGTCTTCGCCGAAGGTCTTCCACGCCTTTGTGCCCATGAGCGGAGAGATGAACCCCGCCATCAGGGCCGGTATCTTCATGCTTTTCCATTGCTTGACAAGGATGCCGCTCGTCGGCATGTCGAATATGGGGAGGATGACCTGCACGCCGGCCGACTTGGCCTTCATGAGGCCCGCGGAAAAATCGGTTGCGCCCACGGGATATTTGTCAAATCCTGCCACTGTCCACCCATTGTCCTTGAACCATTTCTCCATCATGGAACCTGTTGCGCTTGCCCACAGGACGTCCTGGGTAGCTATGAATACTTTATTGTACCCGAACTGGCTCGACACGTGCTTCATCATGTTCTGCATGTACCCGGCAAGATATCTTGAATCAAGGCAGTTGCGGAAAGAATATTTGTATTTTTCCGGATTGCTCAGGACCTTTTCCTGGAATTTCGGCGTCATCGCGATGGTCCCGATGTTGATTATCTTGTATTTTGAAAAGATATCCATGGCTGCCAGCAGCGCCTCGGACCTGAAATTGCCGACAACGGTGGCGTAGATCTTTTTATCGAGTATAAGCTTCTCGATGCCGAGCAGCGCCTCAGATGTGGGGACGCCGGGCTCGCCGTCCCGGATGTCGAGCGCCTCGATCTTCAGGAGCCGTTTTTCATTCCCGACCTTTACCCCGCCTTTGGCGTTGATCTCCTCGATTGCAAGCTGGGCGGCCTTATGGCCCTCGTATCCCTCGATGAGCTTCAGCGATGTGGGTACGCCGAGGGTGATATACTGCTGGGCAGATGCAGGGCAAACAGAAAGAAAGAAGACTGTTGCGAAAAACAGACACAATACCATCCTATTCATAATAACCCCCTTACTTTATTTTTACCGCTTCTTTTTATCATGCCTGAGGGCATGAACTGCGGCAGGCCCTCACAGGAGAAGGGCCGTCAATCGATTTCCAGCATTGACAAATAATTAATTACATTGTATCCCCCAACGAAAATATGTCAAGAAAAATTCTTTGATGATAAAAACAGGGCTTTGCATAAAAAGAAATATACCATTATAATATTAGGAATATATTGTGCAGGCGGATGATTAGATTTGAACCCTGAAACCAACATAGGTCAGAGCGCTCTCCGGTCTATTCTCAATTCAATCCCGATCGGCATCTATATCATCGACAGGGAACTGAAGGTCAGGTGGGCAAACCAGAGAATGCTCCGCTGGACAAAAGAAAAGAAGATCTCCAATGCCGGTGACAAGCACTGCTATGCGGCCATATTCGACGGCAAAGCCCCCTGCACCGGCTGCCCTGCGATCAAGGCCTTCGAAAGCGGCAGGACAGAATACGCAGAGATAAAAAAGGCCGGCAAAAAAGGAGGCAACGCCCACTACATTATCACGTCGACGCCCGCGGAGAAAGACGCGGTTGGTGAATCCTCCTTTTTCATCATGACGATCCAGGATATCACGGAGTACAAGATGGCAGAAGATGAGCTGCGGCGCCTCAATGAATTCAACAAAGAGATCATCGAGAACGCACCGGTTGCGATCTTTACCGTCAACAAGCAGGGGGAATTCTCAAGCGTTAACCCTGCCCTCGCGGTCTTGTCAGGCCTTGGCGAGAAGGCCGGCGAGAAGCTGCTCGGATTCAACTGGCTGAAAAATCCATACACGATCAAGTGCGGCCTTGCCCAGTACATCAGGGAGGCCCTCGAAGGAAAACCCTTTCAGCTCTGGGATTTTCCTTTCATAACTTACTGGGGCGCCCCCCAGTATATATATTTCAAGGGCGTGCCGGTGCGCGGAAAAGACGGAAACGTCGAAGGGCTCCTTTGTATTATTGAAGACACTACAGAGATCGTGAGGACAAGGGCGCAATTGATACAGGAGGCAAAAATGTCTTTTGTGGGGCGCCTTGCAGCGGGCATCGCCCACGAGCTGAACAACCCCCTTGCCACGATCACTGCCAATGCAGAGCTCGCCAAGGAGCTTATTGAGCACGCCGGCGAAGTGCCTCTGGGTGCGTCCGACCTGGATGAGCTTAAGGAGTATGTCGATACGGTTGAAGAACAGGCTTACCGGTGTACCAGGACCATTAAAAATCTTCTGGAGGTAACAAGGAAAAAGGATTTCGGAGCCGGTCATATTAATTTTAATGATTTTATCTCCGAGGTCATCAGCCAGATAAACTTCAAAAAAATAAAGGTAAAGCTCGTCAAGGAAGTTCCGCCAGGCCTTCCCGAGATCAATGGCGACCCCGAAGCGCTGCGGCAGGTGTTCCTGAATGTGATCAGCAACGCCGTCGATGCAGTCGAAGGCACGGAAAATGCAACAGTGTGGATCAAGACAATGTTGAAAAGCGATAACCAGCTTGAAGTGGCGGTCGAAGATAACGGCACCGGCATACCTGAAGATATGGCGGAGCTTGTGTTTGAGCCCTTTTTTACTACGAAAGAACCAAAGAAAGGGACCGGGCTCGGCCTGACGCTCTGTTACGATTTCCTCCAGAGGATGGGCGGAAGCATCAGGGTCAGGCAAAGGCCCAGAGGGGGAAGCATTTTTACAATCATGCTGCCCGTATATGACCAGAAAAAGGCAGGGTATCAAGGTGCCTGAGATCAGGATCCTTGTAGTTGACGACGAAGAGCAGCTCGCAGAGGCCTTCAGGAAAAAATTGTCCAAAGAAGGCTACGCGGTGGACACCGCTTCGACCGGCAGCGAAGCCATATCTCTCGTGAAGCAGCGGCCTTTCGATGTATGCGTCCTTGACATCAGGCTTCCTGACGCCGACGGGGTGAACCTGCTCGAGACGCTCAAGGAGATGGAGCCAACGCTTGAGATCATTATGCTCACCGGCCACGCCTCGATCGACACGGCGATACAGTCAATGAAGCGCGGGGCTTACGACTACCTGAGCAAACCCTGCAAGCTTTCGGAGCTGAGCAGCATTATCCTTAAAGCCTATGAGAAAAAGTCGCTGAAAGAGAGGAATATCGTCCTCCAGGAACAGCTCCAGAGGGTCGAGACGCATGACACATTCATCGGCGAGAGCAAACAGATGAAAGAGGTCCAGAGGCTTATCTCTCTCGTGGCGCCTTCCGATGTCCCTGTGCTTGTCCTCGGAGAAACAGGAACCGGCAAGGAATTGGTGGCGAGGGCCATTCATGCCATGAGCCCCAGGTCGGCAAGCCAGTTTGTGGCGGTCAACTCGAGCACGCTCCAGGAAAGCATACTTGAGAGCGAACTTTTCGGATATAAGAAAGGGGCCTTCACCGGAGCGCACGCCGATAAGATCGGGCTTCTTGAGCTGGCAAACAAGGGGACCTTCTTCATTGATGAAGTGGGCGATATGGGCATCAACATTCAGGCAAAATTTTTGAGGACTCTCGAAACAGGCGTCTTCAGACGACTCGGCGACACCCGTGAGTCCAAGGTGGACGTGAGGTTCATATTTGCGACGAACAAGCCCCTCGAAGATGAGGTAAAAGAAAAAAAGTTCCGCAAAGACCTTTTCTACAGGCTCAACACCTTCATTATTGCCCTTCCGCCCCTGCGGGAAAGGAAAGATGACATACTCCTTCTGGCAGACTACTTTCTCAGAAAGTTCACCCGGGGCGGGAATAAAAAGGCCTTGTCCGATGAGGCGATGAGGCTCCTTCGAGACTACTGGTGGCCCGGTAACGTACGCGAACTTGCCAACGTCATAGAGCGGGCCGTCCTCCTCTCTATGGCGCGCAAGACCATCCTTTGCGATGACCTGCCGCAGACCATGATGGAACACCATCATGATAATGGGCAAAACGAAAAAATCCAGCTGCAGGGAGAAGCCCTTGACCTCAAGAAGGTTGAAAAAGAACACATCAGGCGCGTGTTGAAGCTTGCGGAAGGGAATAAAAGCAAGGCTGCCCGGCTTCTGGGCATAAGCAGGAAAAAACTTTATCAGAAGTGCGAGGGGGACGGCTGACCCCTGAGCCGCCCATGTGTGTATTTTGAACACACCTGTTCCCTTTTGCTCACCCTGTCTTTGAAAGCCGGCAACTAAAACCGGCCCATGGCGCATTGTCGAATACCCAATAACCAATGACCGAATACCCAAACAGAGAACAATATTGGCACGTCTGTTGTTTGGTTATTGGATAGTGGTTATTATTTGGAGCTTGGTTATTGGTGATTGGTTATTTATCCGGTGGCATGACAATTGCTTTTACAGTTGCTTAATGCCCGGCTGGAAGGCAGGGGCGGACATATACCTTGGAGGTTTATAGATGGAGCTTACACCGGAACAAAAAGACATAAGAAATGCAGCAAGGGAGTTCGCGGAAGGGGAAATGATGGAGATAGCGCGCGAACTGGATGAAAAGGGGGAATTCGATGAAAAACTCTGGAAAAAGGCGGCGGAGCTGGGCTTCCTCGGGGTTTTTGTAGATGAAAAATACGGGGGAGCAGGGCTCGGATACCTGGACCACAGCCTCATATGTGAAGAGTTTGCGCGCATTGACTGCGGCATTGCCCATTCGATAACATCAACATTTTTCGGCACGCAGCTTATAAGCCTTATCGGGACCGAAGAACAAAAGTTAAAATACCTCCCTTTAATATGCAAGGGCGAGGCCAAGATGGGCGTTGCCATTACAGAGCCTGATGCAGGAAGCGACGTATCTTCCGTAAAAACAACGGCGAAGAAAACAGACAGCGGGTACGTGGTATCCGGCAACAAAACGTTTATAACAAACGCCAATCGCGCCGATTTCCTCATAGTCCTTTGCATCACGGATCCTGAAGCGAAAAAGAAGTATGACCGGTTCAGCACCATAATTGTGGAGACCGACAGGCCGGGCTATGAAGCGAGCAAGCTGAAGAACAAGCTTTCGATACGCTGCTCCGATACAGGCGAGGTTACCTTCAAGGACGTAGAGGTGCCTAAAGATAATCTCCTGGGCAAGGAAGGAAGGGGGTTCTATAATATTATGGAGTTTCTCAACCGTTCCCGCTTAGAAGCGGCAGGGTTCGGAATAGGAACGGCCCAGGGGGCGTTGGAGAAGGCCATAAACCATGTTCGCAAAAGAAAGCAGTTCGGAGTTCCCCTTGCCGATTCGCCGATAGTGCAGACCAAGATAGCAGAGATGGCCACGCTGGTTGAAGCCGGAAGAAGCTTTCTGTATTCTACCAGCGCAAAGGTCGACAGGGGAGAGCTGGACCACGCGCTGATCGCCATGACAAAATGGTATGCCGCAGAGATAGCGGTAAAGGTTTCTGATGAGGCGATACAGCTCCATGGAGGATACGGCATACTGGAAGAGTACGATGTCGGTCATTACTGGCGCGATGCAAAGGTGCTCGAGATCTTTGAAGGAACAAAAGAGGTTGAGAAGCTGATTATCGGGAGAAGGCTGCTGGGGCGTTAAGCGATGTACCGATACGGCACAAATTGTATCCAAAATATACACCAATGAAAAAATATCTATTTGCAGGCACATGGAATAAACGAAATAAAAAGGGAATAAAGGCTCTTATAACATGGCATCAAATTTGCTTTACTTTAAACGGATACAGTATAAATAAAAACCAAATCAGAAGGGGGCTCTATGAAACACAGAGGCACAATCAGCTTTTTTGCAATCCTGTTTTTTGCGATCCTATGTATCGCCGCCACAACCACAACCGGCCTTGCACAAGAAAAGACCATTACCATCAAGGTCTCGAACTGGTTCCCCGTGGGCGCCGGTCAGGATAAGCTTTTGAAGGAGTGGGGGGCGGACCTCGAAAAAAGGACCAACGGCAAGGTGAAAGTGAACTATTACGCTGCAGGCACGCTTATCCCTGCGCCGCAGTCCTATGACGGCGTAGTAAAGGGCATAGCGGACGTGACCCAGCATGTGGCAGGCTATACCGTTGGAAGGTTCCCTATGATGGAGCTTATCGACCTTCCCCTGGGCTACCCGAGCGGCGTAGTTGTAACGAGGCTCGCCAATGATTATTACAAAAAGTTCCAGCCAAAAGAGATGGACAAAGTAAAGCTGCTCTGGTTCCATGCGCAGGCGCCGGGGATCCTCCACACAAAATCAAAACCCGTCAACAAGCTTGAAGACCTAAAGGGCCTGAAGATAAGGACCTTCGGGTCGAACGCAAAGCTTATGTCCAGCCTCGGCGGCACGCCTGTTGCGATGCCTATGGGCGATGTCTATGATGCGCTTTCCAAGGGTGTGGCGGACGGGCTTCTTGCAAGCTACGAGACCATGGAGAACTGGAAATTTGCAGACTTTATAAGATACTCGACAGAGTGCTACGATGTCGCGTATACCGCTTTGTTCATGGTGATAATGAATAAGAACAAGTGGAACTCCCTCCCGAAAGACGTTCAGGATACCATAGACAAACTGAGCGCCGAGTATATTGAAAAGTCCGCAAAGATGTGGGACGATATAGCGGAAAGCGGGAAGAAGGTTCTGATCAAAAATGGCGGGAAGATCATAAAGCTTTCAAAAGAGGAACAGGCGAAATGGGTAGAAAAGGCAAAACCCCTGTTTGAGGAGTACGCAACCAACGTGGAAAAGAAGGGCTTGCCAGGGAAAGAGGCTGTCAAGTACATCCAGGATTATGTGGGTAAATTTAAAAAATAGGTCTTAGAAGGAACGATCTTCGGGGGCACGTATGCCCCCGAATCTATTTTAAGGGGGCTCCCCATGGCAGGTTTCTTCAAATTCGTCTCTCGATTAAGCAGGTTTGTCTTCTGGATCGCAGGCGGAATACTCTTTGTAATGATGATGCTCACGGTGATCGATGTGATCTTGCGGTACATGGGAAAGAGCGTCGCCGGGACATACGAGCTCGTATCGTTCGCGGGGGCGCTTACGGTAGGTTTTGCCATTGCGCAGACCTCTCTCGACAACGGTCACGTCTATGTGGATATCCTGACAGATCATGTGGGGCCGGCATTGAGAAAGGCCCTTATTTTTTGCACAAAGCTCGCCGGCGCCCTGGTTTTTCTCCTCCTTGCCTGGTCGTTCACGTTGAAAGGCCTTGAATTGTACAGATCCCAGGAGGTTTCCATGACGCTCCACATCCCCTTTTATCCCGTGGCATACGGGTTGTGTGTGTGCAGCATCATAGAGTTCTTTGTGCTTTTTTCAGAGGCAATAAAGACGGTCTTCTTTCCGGGGATCAGCGCAGGCATCGTCGAGGTGAAGAAAGATGAGTGAAGTAACCATTGGAATAATCGGGTTAGTGGTCCTGCTGTGCCTTTTTGTTACAGGCATGGAGATGGCCTTTCTTATGACTATTGTCGGCTTTGTCGGCTTCGGCATCCTCAACGGCTTTGAGACTGCCATCGGCCTTCTCGCAAACGATTTTATGGATTCCCTCGCCTCCTATGGCTTAACCGCCATTCCCCTCTTTGTGCTTATGGGGCAGATCGCATTCAATGCGGGCATTGCAGGCAGGCTCTACGATTCGGCGCATAAGTTCCTGGGGCATATTCCCGGAGGATTGGCTGTGGCAACCGTAGCAGGGGCTACTGTTTTCAAGTCCATCTGCGGCTCTGTTGCCGCCACCGCTGCAACCTTCGCGAGCGTTGCCATTCCCGAGATGGACAAATATGGCTACAGCAAAAAACTGTCAACAGGAATAGTTGCCACTGTGGGCACCCTCGGGGTTCTGCTTCCGCCAAGCGTAATCCTCATCGTATTCGGCATTGCAACCCAGCAGTCCATCGGGAAGCTCTTCATGGCAGGCATACTGCCCGGTCTTATAATGGCATTCTTTTTCATGGTCGTCATCTTCGGCTGGGCAAAGATCAACCCGAAAATAGGGCCAAAAAGCGAAAGGTACCAGTGGAACGCGAGGATAAAGACCATTCCAAGCGTGATCTGGCCCATCGTTATCTTTCTTCTCATAATCGGCGGGCTCATGAAGGGCATCTTCACGCCTACCGAGGCGGGCGCCGTCGGGGCATTTGCCGTGATGCTGCTTTGTATTATGAAAAAAGAGATCCGCTTCAGCGGCCTCAAGAAGTCCCTCGAGGAATCTCTCCGGACAACATGCATGGTCCTCATGCTCATAGCATCCTCCACGGTCCTCGGCCATTTTGTCGCCCTTACAAACATTTCGCAGGTAACCGCCGAATGGGTGGCAGGGCTGCATGTGCACCGTGCAGTGGTCATGATAATCATATTTTTGATATATCTTCTCGGCGGTTCCTTTATGGATGACCTTGCCTTCCTGATCCTTGCAACCCCTATATTCTATCCCATTATTACTGGCCTTGGCTATGACCCCCTGTGGGCAGGGATTGTGCTATGCTTCACCGTATGCGTCGGCTCCGTTATTCCGCCGGTGGCAATGTGCGTCTTTATTGTAAAGAACATAACAAAGGTGCCCATGGGCGTCATATACAGCGGCGTCTACCCCTTTCTCATCTCCATGGTCCTTGTGCTTATATTGCTTTTTATATTTCCCGAACTTGCCACGTATCTGCCGGGCGTCTTTATGAAGTAACCAGAAAGATATAAAAATACAACAGGAGGCAAAAAGATGGTTTTCGGAGATATCCTTAGAAGGAATACAAGCAAATTTCCTGCAAAGACGGCGATCGTTTCCGGAGATATAAGGCTGACATTCGGGGAATTCAATGAAAGGGTGAATCGCCTGGCGAACATGCTTTTAAAAAAGGGACTGAAAAAGGGCGACCGCATAGGCGCGCTTATTCACAACTGCCATCAGTTTATCGAAATATATTTCGCCGCAGCAAAGACCGGGGGCATCTTCTGCCCCTACAACAACCATCTGAAGCAACGGGAGATGAAGGACATCATCGATTATTCTACCCCGGGGTTTCTCTTCTTCGATGCCGACTTCGGCGAAATGGTAAGCGCCCTGAAGCCCGAACTGGCATCCGTGGGGCACTTTATTGCTATCGGGCCCTCAGGCCTGCCATTCGCGGACGACTACGAAGCGTTGCTGGCAAAGGGAACAAGCGATGAGCCTGCAGTTTTGGTGCTCGAAGACGATGTGCTCAGCATCATCTTTACGGCGGGGACAACAGGCAAGCCGAAAGGCGCCATGAGAACGCACAGGCACCTTATGTCCGACGCCGTCGCATCTGTTATCGACCTGCGTGTCGAATACGACGAAAAGGTGCTCATTACCTTTCCCATGTATCATGTGGCCTGCGAGGACAACATTGTGAGGCACTCGTTTATGCCGAACACGTTTTACATCAAGAAAGAAGGGGGATTTAACCCTGAGGAGATACTGGAATACATCGCACAAGAGGGGATCACCAGGTGCCAGATGGTGCCCACAATGGTCCATAGCTTCCTCCAGGTGCCGGATATAAAGAGATTTAACCTGAGCAGCCTGCGGCTCATCTTGTACGCGGCAGCCCCTATGCCGGTAGAGCTCCTGAAAAGGGCGTTGGAGGTCTTTCCCTGTGGCTTTGCCCAATTATATGGTCAGACCGAGAGCGGGCCCTTTACTACGTGCCTGAAGCCTGAGGACCATATCATGGACGGTTCTGAAAAGAAGCTTGCAAGGCTCGCATCTTCCGGCAAGCCTGCAATCAATTACGAGATCAGGATCGTTGATGAGAACGATGATGATGTGCCTCTTGGCGAGGTGGGCGAGATCATCGGCAGAAGCGAAGCGATGATGAAGGGCTACTGGCAGATGCCGGAAGAGACGGAAAAAAAGCTTAAGAACGGATGGCTGCACACCGGCGACCTCGGCAAGCTCGATGAGGACGGCTACGTGTACATCGTTGAGAGAAAGAACGACCTGATCATCTCCGGCGGCGTTAACGTCTATCCGAGGGAGATAGAGGAGATCCTCTATCAGCACCCGGCAGTATCAGAGGCATCGGTTGTAGGATTACCGGATGAACATTGGGGGGAGGTCGTGAAAGCGGTCATCGTCCTTAAGGCCGGCGCCACAGCCACAGAGGATGAGATCAAGGAGTTCTGCGGCAAGCGGCTGGCAGGCTACAAGAAGCCCAAGTCGGTTGAGTTCTGGAAAGAGCTGCCGAAAAGCCCCCAGGGAAAGATCCTGAAGAAGGAGATAAGAAAGGCCTTCCAATAAACCGAGTATGCTTCCCCCCTCTCCCTGTCCCTCTCCCGCAAGGGGAGAGGGGATGTTGTGTCCCGCAAGGGGGGCGGGAATTTAGAATGAACATAAAAAAGGGCTTCCAAAGAGGAAGCCCTTAATGTTTTCGCTCTTGCTTACACGATGGTTTTCAGCTTTTCCTGAAGGTTCTTTGTAAATGCCTTCTCCGTATCCTTTGCCTTTGCCCTCATGATCCTGTCGCCGAACATGGCGAGCTTCCCGACGATGTTCACATCCGACTTATAGGAAACCTCCACCTTGCCGGGCTCCACTTCCTTCAGGTCCACGGTGGTCTTGCTCTTGAAGTGGCCGAGCTTTGTCATGTCTTCGCCTTCGCCTTCGATCTCCATATGGGTAGGCCGCTCGATTTTTGTAAGCTTGTTCACAAATTTTAACTTCGCCGAGATAGGGCCGACCTTTTGTTTTACCACGCACTCATACGAGGTATCGTCGATCATTCTTACCGACTCCGCGCCAGGCATACATGTCATAATGGTGTCCGGCTTCAGCAAAAAATCAAACAATTTATCGATGGGTGCGTTTAATGTAAATCCTCCCTCTATAATCATGCAAACCTCCTATGTTTAAATTGCCCCTTTAAACTTCTTCCTGATCTTTACAGCTTACCCTGGGCCTTCTCGATCAACTCTGCCACGGTGACATAGCTCTTGTTTCCGGGCGTTGTGGCCTGTTCGATCATAAGATCGATAAATGTAAAGCCCTTGTCTTTGCCTTGCTCGTCGATCCAGGCCTTGTGCGGCTTATCGCCTGTCCCAAACATATGGCGTGCGACCTGCAGGCTGCTGTTCCACTCTTTTTTACATACAGGACATTTAAAGTTCACGGTATCCCTCCTCTTTATTTTTTCCCTTTTTTCTTCTCTTGCTCTTTTTCCTTCTTCTCTTTCAGGGCCTTCAGGATCATCTCAGGCGTTATAGGGTTTTCTTTCATCTGGATACCAAAACGGTGAAAGATGGCGTTGCCTATTGCGGCAGCGGTCGGGTTGGTAAGCCCTTCGCCCGCTTCCTTCGCGCCGTACGGTCCCTCCGGTTCATAGGTATCGATCTCGGCCACGGCCGTCTGAGGCATCTCTGTAGCCCGGATCATCTTGTAGTCCACCAGGTTCGGGTTCATCAGCTTGCCGTCCTCATAGGGCATGTACTCGAGGTAGCCGTAGCCGGCAGCCATGGAGAACGCGCCTTCAAGCTGGCCGATGAGGCCGAGGTGGTTGATCGGCTGCCCGCAGTCGTGGGCCGTTAAGCTGTCGATGAGCTTGATCTTGCCTGTTTCTTCATCTATCTCCACTTCCACGCCCTGGAGCATGTAGCTGTACGCCGGGGAGATCATGCCCTTTCTGTGAGGCGTGTAGTAGCCCCTGCCGACGATCTTCATGCCGTCTTTGCCGCGGAGGGCCTTGGTGACCAGTTCGCCGTAATCATAGCCCCTTTCCGGACGGGCAATGGCATGTACCCACCTGTCCTTTATATCCAGGTCATATACGATGTTGTATCCAGACTGCGCGTAAGCAAATTCCAGAAGCTGCTTCTTGGCGTCTTCACAGGCCATCTTCACCGCGTTGCCGGTCATGAGGGTCTGTCTGGAGCCCCACGCGCCAAGGTCCGGCGGGCAGAAATCGGTGTCGCCCGAATGCACTTTAATATCCTCCAGCTTGACGCCGAGGGTCTCCGCAGCAATAATCGCCATCGTGGTATTCGATCCCTGGCCGATCTCCTGAGCCCCTACAAAGAGCTCAACGGTCCCATCCTGGTTGATGGTGACCATGGCGGCCGAGAATGCATAGGGGGTGTCGAACCAGTTGAAGATGCCGCCTGACATGAAACCGCAGGCAGAGAGGCCGATGGATCTGTTTGCAGGCAGTTTGCCTTTATCCTTGATCCATTTCTTTATCTCGTCGTAGCACTGGTCGATGCCACAGCTTGCGATCGTCGCCTGTCCCGGCACTTCATAGCCTTCGTAATGGGAATTCTTCCGCCTCATCTCGATAGGATCAAGGCCGAGGTCGGCCGCGATCCACTCTATCTGCTGCTCAGAAGTGAACATTGCCTGCGGGGCCCCAAACCCTCTCATAGATGTGGACGGCAGGGTGTTGGTATAGACCCTGTAGCCGTCATAGCGATAGCCCTTCCATCTGTAGGGGAAGGAATGGAAAAACCCGGTGAGATATATCGCTGTAGCTCCCATGCCCGTATATGCGCCGCCGTTGGTAAAGACCTTGGCTTCGCGCGCACAGAATGTACCGTCTTTCTTCACGCCCGTCCGGACATAGTAAAGCATAGGGGTCCGGCGCTTCGAGGCGATGAAGTCCTCTTCCCTCGTGTAGACGATCTTTACCGGCTTGTGAAGCTTCCTGGAAAGCACTGCGCTGCAGAATATCGCCCCGTCGAGCTCGAACTTGCCGCCGAAACCGCCGCCGACATAGGTCGAGATAACTCTCACATCGCCTTCCCTCATACCAAGCACTCCTGCCATGAGCGCCTGCAGGTAATAGGGCGACTGGTTGG
>JAKQBZ010000106.1 GCA_029559435.1 Deltaproteobacteria bacterium
TTATTCATTGGAAAGATGGTACAAAAAAACCAAAATTTCTTAAAAAGAAGGATTTTTCTGTGATAATGTTTTATAATATTAGACAGATATGAAAGTTCTTCTCGTTGAAGACGAATCAAAGGTTGCCCACTTTATCAGCAAGGGGCTGGAGGAAGAGGGCTACAGCGTTGATGTCGCACAGGACGGCAAAAAAGGCCTCGATTGTGTCAGCGCCTCCGCCTACGATATCGTCCTTCTCGACCTCATGATCCCCGAGATAGACGGGCTTGAGCTTCTGAAGAGGATGCGGGCGGCAGACATAGACACGCCGGTCCTCATCATCACGGCAAAAAGCTCGAAAGAGGATGTTGTGAAGGGGCTCGATACCGGCAGCGATGATTACCTGACGAAGCCTTTTTCATTTGATGAGCTCCTGGCGCGAATAAGGGCCTTGCTGCGGAGAAGCCGGAAGGCTGAACAGATCCTCCTTGAATATAAGGATATTACCCTGAACCCTTACACGAGAAGGCTGAATATAGCATCCAAAGAGGCGGAGCTGACGGAAAAGGAATTCCTGATCATGGAATATCTTTTGAAAAACAGCGAAAAACCATTAACGCGAAAAGAGATAGCGGAATATGTGTGGCAGAACCAGGACGACTCATCGAACATAGTCGATGTTTACGTCAACTTCCTACGCAAAAAGATAGAATCCATCACTCAAAAGAAATATATCCATACTGTGCGCGGAATCGGCTACACCTTCAAAGAAGAAAATGAAAAAAATTAATCTCCCCATCAAATGGAAACTGACGATATGGTACGGCGGCATCCTTGCCCTGATCCTCGTTGTCTTTTCAAGCGGGGTTTATATCTATTTCAGGAACAGCCTCGAGAGGAGCATCGACGCTAAGATCAAGTCCATCGGAGACGTCCTGTCCTCTTCCATGACGGAAACCCACAACCAGACTGTCTTCGGCAATTTCGAGCGGTATCTTGAGAACGTGCTCGGCAGAAAGCCGAAAGGCAAGTTCATCCAGATCATCGATTCCTCCGGCAGGATCGGCGCCAAGATGAACGATATAGAGACCGAGACGGTGCCCACAAGCTTCAGCACTCTGGAGCGCGCCCTCAAGGGCGAGGTCGTCTATGAAACGATCGAGACGGCGCGCCCGCGCTTAAGGCTGGTAACGATCCCTATTATGGAAAAACAGAAGGTGTCAAGCATCGTCCAGATCGGCACGTCGCTGGAAGATTTTGACGAGACGATGAGAAAGCTCTTTATCATCATGATAATAAGCATTCCCACATCGATCGGCGTGACCATCGCCATAGGGTATTTCATGGCAAAGAAGACGCTCAAGCCTGTTGATCAGATAAGAAAGGCAGCGGTGAAGATATCTTCGAGCAACCTCGATGAGCGGATCGATATCAAGGGAAGAAAGGATGAGCTGGGCAAGCTTGCAGAGACGTTCAACGCGATGATCAGCAGGCTAAAGGATGCCTTTCAGAGGATCAACCAGTTCAGCATCGATGTGTCCCATGAGCTCAAGACGCCCCTTACGATACTGAAAGGCGAAACAGAGGTTGCGTTGCGGAAAGAAAGGGATAGGGACGACTACAAGAATCTTCTCGAGAGCAACCTCGAAGAGATCGACAGAATGTCGAAGATCATCGACGACCTTCTTCTTCTGTCGAAGGCAGAGGCGCACGATATAAAGCTGAACCTTGAAGACGTCTCGCTGAGAGACCTCGTTGCGGACGTTTGTGTGGATATGAGGATCTTCGCGGAGAACAAAGGGATCGAGCTCGTCGTGAACGAGCTGGAGGATGTGAAGGTGAAGGGCGATGAATTGAAGCTGCGGAGGATGCTCTGGAACATCCTGGAAAATGGAATAAAATATACCCAGAAAGGCGGCCTGGTGGCAGTATCTTCTCATATGAACAACGGGTATGTTGCAATACACGTGAAGGACAACGGGGCCGGCATCTCCCAGGAAGATATCAAATATATATTTGACAGGTTTTACAGGGCAGACAGGTCGAGAAAGCGCGAGAGCGGAAGCGGCCTTGGGCTTTCCATCAGCAAGTGGATCGCCGAGGCCCATAACGGGAGCATAGAGGTACAGAGCAAACCTTTCAACGGCAGTCTGTTTTCCATCAAATTGCCCATATAGACCGGAGGAAATTGATGAAAAAGAAAAACTGGTTATTGATCATCCTTCTTCTCATCGCAGCCGTTCCCATATTTGTATTCGTCAAGGGGCAGGTTGTTCCCGAGAGAGCTGTTTTTGACGCCAGCAGGCCGAACATCAAAACGGTGGTGTTCGACAAAGGGCTGCCGAGCTTCAGCGAGCTTGTAAACCGCGTGAAGCCATCGATAGTCAATATAAGCACGACAACCGTTATTAAGGGCCCGACCATGCAGGACAGGTTCATGGGGCCGGGACAGACAAATCCCTTTAAGGACTTCTTCGGCGAGGAGTTCTTTGATAAATTTTTCGGAAATTCGCCGAGGCGGGAGTACAAGCAGAGAAGCCTCGGATCAGGCCTGATCATCGACAGGGAAGGATATATCCTTACCAACAACCACGTTATAGAAAAGGCCCAGACCATTAAGGTAAAACTATCGGACGACAAGGAATACGATGCTGCCGTTATTGGAAGAGACCAGAAGACCGATATCGCCCTCATCAAGATCAACGCGAAGCAGCCGCTGCCGGCGGCAACATTTGGTGATTCCGACAAGCTTGCGGTGGGAGACTGGGTGGTTGCCATAGGGAACCCCTTCGGGTTGGAGCATACCGTCACTGCCGGCATAGTCAGCGCCAAGGGAAGGGTGATAGGCGCCGGACCGTACGACGATTTTATCCAGACGGACGCCTCGATCAATCCCGGCAACAGCGGCGGGCCTCTTCTCAATCTGAAAGGCGAGGTTGTGGGCCTCAACACGGCCATCGTCTCCGGCGGACAGGGCATCGGGTTTGCAATACCGATAAATGTTGCCAAAGATATGCTGCCGCAATTGAAAACAAAGGGCAAGGTGGCAAGGGGATGGATGGGCGTCGTTATCCAGAAGGTGACGCCTGAGATCGCAAAGAATTTTGCCCTCGCCGAATCCGAAGGCGCCCTGGTTGCAGACGTTATGGAGGGAAGCCCGGCGGAAAAGGCAGGGATCAAGAGGGGGGACGTAATTGTTTCTTACAACGGCAAAAAGGTGAAAGACAACGACCAGCTCCCCCGGCTTGTAGGCGCGACAGAGATAGGCAAAAAGGTCAAGGTTGGGTTGATACGCGAAGGAAAGCAGGTAGAGGCCGAAATAGTCATTGCAGAGCTCCAGGAAGAAGGCCTGAGGGCTTCGAAAAAACCTGAGGTCGAGAAGGACTTCGGCCTCGTGGTCCAGGATATTACCCCGGAGATCGCTAAGCATCTTAACCTGAAAGACAAGAGAGGCGTTATCGTAACAGATGTATTGCCGGGCAGCCCTGCCCAGGACGGGGACATCAGGTCCGGCGATATCATCAAGGAGATCGGCAGAAAGCCGATACGGAATCTTGCCGACTTCAGGGAGGCCATGAAAAGGGTCAATATAAAAGAAGGCGTGGTCATGCTCATAAGGAGGGACAGCACGACGTTCTATACCGTGATAAGGGAGTAGCAAAAAATAAATTTTCTTTGCATAAATTTATTTTTCATGTATTATTGACTTATGCCGCTATACGAATGGGAAGGTAAAACGATCTCAGGCACGACGAGGAAAGGGTCAACAAAGGCCTCGTCCGAAGATGCCCTCCGCGCAACCCTCAGAAAAGACGGTGTCATCGTCACTAAATTCGCCGAGAAAAAAGAGGAAAAGAAGGAAAAATACAACCCCAAGGCAAAAGTGCCTATGCTCCAGATCGTGATCTTCACGCGGCAGCTTTCCACGATGATCACGTCCGGCCTGCCCCTTGTGCAATCGCTGGAGATATTAGGGGCGCAGATCGAAGATGTCAACCTGAGAGGGATCGTCCGCGAGATCAAGGAGAAGATAGAAGGCGGTTCGCGGTTCGCCGACGCCCTCAAGGATTACCCCCAGTGCTTTGACCAGCTCTTCGTCAACCTTGTCGTGGCTGGTGAAGAAGGCGGCCTGCTGGACGGTGTCCTCCAGAGGCTCTCCGTATACATGGAAAAATCAGAAAAGCTCAAATCCAAGGTTAAATCCGCCATGATATACCCGATAAGCATCGTTGTTGTTGCTATCGGCGTCGTCTTTGTCCTTTTGATCTTTGTTATCCCTGTTTTTGAGACAATGTTCAAAGACATGGGCGCAACCCTCCCTATGCCGACGCAGATCGTTGTTAACTTAAGCAGGGCGGTAAAGGGCGGGATAGTCTACATTATCGTCGCCGTAGTAGGCATCTTTTACGCCTTCAAAAAGTATTACCAGTCCAAGGGCGGAAGAAAGACCATTGACAGGTTGGTCCTGAAATTACCCATCTTTGGCGTCCTGACGATCAAGGCATCCGTCGCGAGGGTCACGCGAACCCTGGCAACGCTTCTCTCCAGCGGCGTCGCAATCCTTGAAAGCCTCGATATCGTTGCGAAGGTTGCGGGAAACAAGATCGTGGAAGAAGCCCTGGTGGTCGCAAAGGAGCGCATCAGCGAAGGAAGGAGCATGTCGGAGCCATTGGAGCAGGCAGGCATATTCCCGCCGATGGTCGTCCAGATGGTCCAGGTCGGCGAATCGACAGGCGCCCTGGACAATATGCTGAACAAGATCGCCGACTTCTACGAGGATGACGTGGACAACCTCGTAACAAACATGACGGCGCTTATGGAGCCGATGATCATGGCCTTCCTCGGGGTTATCCTCGGCGGGCTCGTCGTCGCCATGTACCTGCCGATCTTCAAGCTCGGAACGGCAGTAGGATAAGAAAACACAATAACCAATCACCAATAACCAAGCTCCAATTAATCACCAATACCCAATAACCAAATGAAAACTTGCCGATATTGTTTCCAGTTTGGGTATTCGGTCATTGGTTGTTGGTGATTAATCTGTTGCCGCTTCCAGTCCCAGATCCCTGATCATCTCTATGTCCTGTACCGTATCCCTGCCCAGGGTCGTGAGGTAATCGCCGGTCATCAGCGAATTGCAGCCCGCGACGATGCTGAGAGGAAGAAGCTGCCGAAGGTTTTTCTCTTTGCCGCCGCAGAGCCTGATGTCCTTGTCGGGGAGGATAAACCTGAAGATCGCAACGGTGAGGAGTATCTCGATCGGCGTAAGGGCCGGGGCGTTCTGAAGAGGGGTTCCTCCTATGGGGTTGAGGATATTGAGGGGTACAGAATCCACGCCGGCTTCCTTAAGCGTCATTGCAAGCTCGATGCGGTGCATCATATTTTCTCCGAGGCCTATAATGCCTCCCGAGCAGACAGAGAGGCCCGCGTTTTTTGCTATGCGCAAGGTATCGATGTCCTCCTCATAGTTATGTGTCGTGCAGATGTTGTCAAAATAGCTCCGGGCCGTCTCAAGGTTATGGTGGTACCTGAACAAGCCGGCCCTGGCAAGGCCGTCCGCCATTGCTTCGTCGAGCATCCCAAGCGAGGCGCAGGGGCGGATCCCCAGGCTATTGATGCCTTCGACGGCCCCGTAGATCACCTGCCATTCCTTATCGTTCGATATGCGCGTCCCGCTCGTTACGATGCTAAAGAGATGGGCGCCGGCTTCCCCGGCAATACGGGCCTGTTCGACGATCTCCCCTGTGGTTATGAGGGGGTATATCGGCGCATCGGTGTGGTAATGTGCCGATTGCGCGCAGAACCTGCAATTCTCCGGGCATACGCCGGACTTTGCATTGACGATGGCGCAGAGGTTGATCGCCTTCCCTTTAAAGTGTTCCCGGACCTCGTTCGCGTGCGCTATAAGAAGGAAGGGCTTGGCAATGCCGATCTCATAGAGCTTTTTTGCATCGGCCTCATTAATTCCCCTCCTGTCCATTACCTTCTTTGTCAATCTTTTGATCGTTGAATCCATAAAACCTCCAGGTTAGTTCATGGCTGTTAGCTCATAGCTCATAGGAATAATCACCAATAACCAAACATCAATCACCAAATAATACCCAATAACCAATGACCGAATAACCAATTGTAAACCACTGGAAAGCCCTCATTTGGTCGTTGGGTATTTTTCCTTCAGTTGCTATGAGCCATCAGCTATGAGCTGATTTACTGTCTCTTTCCATTTCTCTATCAACTCCAGAGCGTTTTCTATCGTCTTTTCCTTCTGCCTCTTATTATAACCCTTAAGAAGGCCAAAGTTGATGTTCATTGGTTGAAAATCGTCTGTTTTTGTCGTCAGGTAGCGCACAAGCGAGCCGGTGCAGGTACCCTCAGGGGGAGGAGCAAA
>JAKQBZ010000108.1 GCA_029559435.1 Deltaproteobacteria bacterium
GCCTTTAAGCCCTATGTCATATACACCTGTGATCTGCAGGTTGATCATATTGCGGCCACCTTCTCCATTTCCTCTTTCGTGGGCATCGTGTAGATCATCGTCGCATTGAGGGATTTGTGCCTGAGCTGCTTGTTCGTGAACAGGAGGGCCTTTTGCTTTTCATCATCGGAAAGGTGCTTCACATCGTCCATGATGCTGTGCGCCTTGGTATGACGCAGGGCGTGCGGGGTGTACCTGGGGATATCGGCAGCGGAGCACCATTTGTCCATGATGTCGTTAAAGGAGCGCAGGGAAAGCCGTTTGCCCTTCTTGCTGACGAAAAGCGGGGAAACATCCTCCAGGGATTCCCCCCAGGACTTTTTGAGCTTCATAAACCTCTTGAGGATATCCTGCAGATCGACCGGGAGATAGACCTCGCCGGTTGCTCCCTTCTCGGCGATCCGCTCGTCAACGGCGATCTGATCCTTGCCGTAAACGTCGGCGACATTGAGCGCCAGGGCCTCGCCTCGCCGCAGCCCAGTCATCCTGCAGAGCTTGAGCAGTGTGTAATCGCGTTCGGCCTGTTTGTCCTTGCGGTTTTTCAGAAGATTAAAGAGCTTCCGCTCCTCGATCTCGGTCAGATAGTTCGTGCCGGCGTTTGTCCTGATGTTCTGTATCATGCCTGCACCCCCTTTCTGTTTTTCCTCACTGACTTGTAGTAAGCCTTCTCTAATTTGCTAATTGGCTTGCAGAATCGAGGAGAAAAGAAGCCTTTCAATTTCCCAGATTTGCGGTTCAGATGTTTCCTTATCCCAAACAGGTCATGGAAAAAGTTAAAATCATCCGCAGCGAGCAGATCCTTAAGACGAAGAGGATTTCCGTTAGCGTGAACGGCTGTTATATCCATATTCAAATCGAGCGGGGTCTTGTAGTATGGTTTCATTGTTTCCCATGCTCTCTTTACGATTTTGTTGATTACCCGCGCGTCTTCCAATGTTACGCCCCAATTAATTTCCACCATGACCGCCTCCTGTCATTTATTTGCCTCGATAAAAGCGGGGAAGGTCTGAGGCAGGACCTTGTCGGGTTCGACGCCCTATCCCCGCAAAAGATCACTCTTCAGATCGTTTAGCAGAAACCTGCTCGCCGTCTGCGTCGGTGATAAACCTCATTTTTGCAATGTTGTTTCCTCTGGGGATAAACCGGATCCCAAGATCAGAGAGATAGAACGGCTCCAGCTCAGGCATCCGTGTTTTGATCGTTTTTGCGATATGGTTCCCGGCGGCGTTGTACCCGGCAAAATACCCATCAACAAAAGAATGCTGGCTTCCAAACCACCAGCCGGATCCGAACGATAACATGAAAAATATCAGACCCCACCAAAAGATAGCCTGGTGACGCTCTTGCCGTTTTTGCTGCTCCGCCGGATCATTGTTGAACTTTTTCATTGTGCCCCCTTTTGATCCCTGCCGGGGATCATGCCTTTTGATTTGATCAAAAACTCTTTCAATGGCTTGACATTGCCCGCACGGGCTTCCCGGATGGCCTGCTGGTATTCGGCGCTACAGGCAGTGACCATGGCGCTAAAAAAGAGATCATGGATTTCCTGCATCTTCTGCCTGATATACGCCATTTCTGCAGCGTTTTTCTTCATAATGCAGGTGATCTCTTCAATTTGTTCTTTTATGAA
>JAKQBZ010000110.1 GCA_029559435.1 Deltaproteobacteria bacterium
TGCTATATCAGGGTAATTTTATCATATTGGAGATAAGGGTGGCAGAAAAAACAATGTGAACCGGGAAGGTTTTTAATAGACTATAAGAATATGACCTCCGAGGCGCAAGGAGCGCATCAATAGACGGTCTCCCTTTTTCTCTCTTGAGACCGCAATTCTCTTCCGAGGTACTTACCTACCTTTGACTTGGGGAGCATATCTCTGAATTCTATATATCCAGGGACCTTATATGAAGTTAAACGATCCTTGCACCATCGCATCAGGTCGTAACCCGTAACCCCTTCCACGTCTTCCTTCAGGACAACGAATGCCTTTATGCGCTCTCCAACGCGTTCATCGGGTATGCCGACAACGCAAGCCGAGATCACTGCCGGGTGATCCTTCAGCGTCGCTTCGATCTCCGACGCTGATATCCGGTATCCTTTGTGTTTTATGATATCGGCTGTCCTGTCAATAAAATACATGTGTCCATCTTCGTCCAGCCTTACGATATCCCCGGTCCTGTACCAAAGCTCTCCATTAATATCAATAAAACACTCCTTAGTCTCTTCCTCTTTGTTCCAATAATAGGTGATCATGGGCGAAGAGGTTGCGAGTATCTCTCCGGGCTGTCCCGGCTCCACCTCTTCTGTGCTTTCGGGATGGACGATCTTCACCTTTTGATGGGGAGAATGGTTCCTATGGTATCCTCCGGGGGGTTGCCCTCGACCATTACCATTGTAACGCCGCCGCATGTTTCGGTTGCGCCGTAACCTTGATAGATCCTTGTCCCGAATTTTTCCCTCCACCTTCGCAGGACCTCCATGGGAAGGACATCGCCTCCTGTAAAGCAGTAACGCAATGATGAGAGGTCGTAAAAATCGATCCTGTCATGCTCGAGGATCATCCTGTAGAGTGTCGGGACCCCGAACAGTGTTTTTGCTTTATATCGCTTTATAAAGAGAAGGAGCGCATCAAGGTTCACCTTCGGCATAATTATGACCGTTGCGCCGGTGAAACACAAGGGGGCAAGGCCGTATTGCTGTCCGAGGACATGAAAAAGGGGCGCTCCCTGAACAATACAGTTTTCCCTTGGAGGGATCAGGGATTCGCTGATCTTTAACGATGTGGTGAAGGATTCCGTAAAGACATCATGTCTTATTGGAACGCCTTTTGGAAATTGTGTTGTGCCTCCGGTATAGAGAATCTCCAGTACCTCATCGGTTCGGGGATTCGCCTTGATGTTCGGGTTTGGCTTTGATGCAAGCAGCTTGTTAAAATGGTGTACATTGCCTGAATCCACTTTTCCTTCCGGTACCCGATCAAAACCAAAAGCTATATATCTTTTCCACCATGGGAGCATGTCTACCACATTGGACACGATAATAGTGTCAAAAGGGACCCCTTCTTCCTTTGCCTTCTTCACATACCCGTAATTTGTATCGGCACATAGAATTGCCCTTGCGCCTGAGTCCGTTGCGATATAACTAAGATCGTGGACAGTGTAAATGGGGCTTACCGGGACAGCCAAGGCTCCGATGTATTGAATTGCCAGCCACATGACGACCCACTGGGGACAATTCGGCATATAGATGATCACCCGCTCCCCCTTTTGTATACCCAGGTCATGCAAAGCCGAAGCTACGCGCTCTGCTGCTCCGGCCAGCCTTTTATAGGAATATTCTTCCCCGAGGTATATAAGGGCAGGCTTGGAGCCGTCAACAGCAACCGTTTCGGCAAAGGAATCATAAACAGGTTTACTCTTCATCATAGTCCACTCCAAAGTAGGCTTTTCTCACATCCGGATTATTATAAAGGCTTTCCTTATCGCCGCCAAAGGCAAGCATGCCGTTTTCGATGATATACCCACGGTCAATAATAGGGATCAACGGCCTGGCAAACTGTTCGGCAATAACCATTGTCATCGTCATTTCCTTCTTGATCTTCAGGATGGCATCTACAAGCTGAACCTGGATATTGGGGCTCAGGCCCAGAAGCGGTTCGTCCAAAAGGAGCAGGCGAGGCTTCGCCATCAAGGCAATGCCGATGGCCAGCATCTGCTGCTCCCCACCGCTCATGAGTCCTGCCTTCCTTTTCCGCATGGTAAGCAATTTAGGGAATATCTCATAAACAAGAGAAAGGTTCTCTTTTTTTTCTTTCTTCGAGGAGAGGTGGGCCGCTATCGCGAGGTTCTCTTCCACATCGCTCTCCGAGAAAACAGGGTGCCGCTCCCTGCAAAGGCATATCCCCTTCCTGACGCGCTTGTCGGGCCAGAGGCCGGTAATATCCTCATTTTCATATTCGATCTTGCCGAAGATGGTTATTCGTACGCCGCCCCTTCTCTCTTCCTTTAGCTGTGTGTCCAGCAGAAGGCCCGAGATGGTGTTCATCAAGGTCGTCTTTCCGGCGCTGTTGGGGCCGATTACCCCGATGATCTCATCCTGCCGCACATCGATCGAGATCTTGTTAATTGCAATAGCGTTCTCATAGAAAACAGTGAGGTTCTTGACGGTCATCATTGTTTTAGCTCCACCCCTAAATATGCTTTTTTTACTTCAGGATCTTTCATAATGTTTTTCGGTTCGCCCTCGGCGATCTTTTTTCCCTGATCTAAGACGATAACCTTGTTTGCGATCTTGAAAAGTTCTTTTAAGCGGTGTTCCACCATGATGATGGTCTTCCCTTCATCCACGAGCTTCTCTATCATGGGCGAGAGGCTTGCAACCTCGGCAAGCGTAAGCCCTGAGTAAAGCTCATCAAAAACAATGAGCTCGCTTTGCAGGGCAATCACCCTTCCCATTTCCAGGCGTTTCAGGTATCCGTGTGGGAGTATGCTTGCCACCTTAAAGGGAACCGCAGAATCCCTCTCGAAACCGATATCTTCGAGAATATCGAGCGCGACGGAATCCTTTTCTCCATAATGTCCGCCCATCTTCTTGACCCTGGGTGAAAAAAGAGGAACCACGAGGTTTCTGAAGGCAGGGAGCCGGTAAAAAGGTTTTACCATTTGAAAGGTCCTTCCAATGCCGAGGTTGGTGATATGGGATGCCTTCATTCCTGTAATCTCTTTGCCATCGAAAAAGATGCTGCCCGAACTCGGCTTCAGAAATCCCGTTAATAGATTTACAGTAGTTGTTTTCCCTGACCCGTTCGGGCCTATAATGCCTACGAGAGTTCCCTTCTCAACGGTGAAGCTTACGTCGTCCACTGCAACGACACCGCCAAAGTTCTTTCGCAGATTATCAATCTTCAGATACGCCACTCGGCACCTCCACCCAACGTTCAATCTGATGATATTTACGCGCTAAATAGTGAAAGATCCCTTCAGGAAGGGCCGTGGTAAAACCGGCAAGCAGCGCCGCATAGATCACGATCCTGAAGGTTCCGAAGCTCCTGAGCGCTTCCGAGAGCGGGCCCAGGAGCAAAGCGCCGAGCAGGGGGCCGGCAATGGTTCCCATTCCTCCCACAACACTTGAGGCAATGGGAAACAGCGAGAGATCGAGGGCAAAGGCGGACATGCCCACGCTCATATAATAATGTGTCATAAAGGCGCCGCAAAAAGAACATATCCCGCTCCCGATGAAAACGGTCTGAACTTTAAACCATACAATATTGAGCCCCGCCGCTTCGACGGCCCTGTCATTATCTTTAAGAGCCATAAAGATCAGGCCGTAATCGGAGTTTATAAACCTCCTGAGGCCGAAAAAGGTCAGCCACATGGCTATCATGCTTATTG